>DYRX01000034.1 GCA_020718525.1 Victivallis vadensis | reverse complement strand
GACGCCGCCGGCGTTGACTACATGGAGATAGGCTACAGAGCCTCGGAAAAACTCTTTCCGCCGGGCGAATTTGGGTCCTGGCGCTTTACGAAGGATGACGCTGTGGCAGAAATGATCGGCGATGTCAAGACCGATATGAAGCTTGGCGTGATGGTTGACATCGGCAGAGTCGAGCCAGAAGACTTCGCCTACAAGAAAGATTCGCCTCTCAACTTTGTGAGGGTCGCCACATATCTGAAGGACATCAACAAGGCGATAGAGCTGGCAAAATTCATCGAGGAAAGAGGCTACGAATCATTCATAAACATCATGGCAATCTCGACGGTTGACAGCTACGAGCTCAAGGAGGGACTGGCGCGAGTCGAAGCGGAGTGCAATGTGACGGCGGTCACGGTCGTTGACAGCTACGGCTCCCTCTATCCGGATCAGGTCAAGCACCTTGTAGGAGTCTTCAGCGAAAATCTCAAGAAAAAACGCACTGGCATTCACTGCCACAACAATCTTCAGCTTGGATTTGCCAACACTATCGAGGCTGTTCACGCTGGCGCAAGATTTTGCGACGCAACAATTCAGGGCATAGGAAGAGGCGCTGGAAACTGCCCGATCGAGCTGATCATTTCCTACCTGAAAAATCCCAGGTACAATCTCGAGCCCGTGCTCAGAGTGATGCAGGATCATTTCGTCAAGCTTGCGACGGAAATCGAGTGGGGATACATACTTCCATACATGGTCACCGGCATTCTCAACGAGCATCCCCGCGTGGCGATAGCGCTCAGAGGCTCGAAGAGAAAAGACCACTACGCGGATTTCTACAGGGAGCTCACGACTCCGGAATGCTTTGACAAACAGTAGGAGCAGGGCGTTTTGCGAATTTCGCATTTTCCGCCGCTCCCAAAAAGAGCCAGCTCATGTGGGAGGCAATACAGCGCAACAGGCTGAAGTCTTTTGTTCTCATCAGCTCGATGGGATTTTTTCTTCTGCTTCTTGGCGCATCGCTGGGAACGGTCTTTTCCGCGTCGAGACAGGGCGCATTTGCAGGCGTCTTCATCGCCGCCGCAGTCTGGTTCTTTCTCACCTTGATCGCCCTTTCGCAAGGACATAAGATTCTGCTGGCGTTTTCAGGAGCCAGGGAAATTTCCCACGACGAAGCACCCCAGCTCTACAACATTGTCGAGGAAATGCGCATTGCCGCCGCCCTCCCTTCGACTCCAAAAGTTTTCATCATGGAAAGCGGAGCCCCGAACGCCTTCGCCGTCGGGCACGGGGAAAACACCGCCGTGGCTGTGACGACCGGACTGCTTTCCGTGCTTGACCGGGACGAGCTTCAGGGAGTCATAGCGCACGAAATCGGGCATATAAAAAATCAGGACAGCAAGTTCATGACGACGGCCGGGGTGCTCCTCGGAACAATCGTGATTCTTGCAGATCTTACGACGCGCTCCTTTTTCTTTGGCGGCATGGGGACAAGAAGATCGCAATCGGACAGGGATTCATCGAACCAGATACAAATGCTACTGATAGTTGTAGCGCTTCTGCTCGCCATTTTGGCTCCTCTGCTTGCACAGATGCTCTATTTCGCATGTTCAAGGAGCAGGGAGTACCTTGCAGATGCGTCTGCCGCCCTCTTCACAAGATATCCGGAGGCACTCGCGTCAGCACTTGAAAAAATCTCAAACGCCCATATCCCGTTGGAAAACGCAAACAGAGTGACAGCCCCAATGTATATTATCAATCCGCTTGCCGCGAACTCCTCCCAGGCATTTTCGCTATTCAGCACGCATCCGCCGACGGAGGAGAGGGTTAACATTCTCCGAACAATGGCAGGCGGAGCAGGCCTGGCTGACTATCGCAGAGCTTACATGGAAAGCACCGGAAAAGACATCTCGCTCGGGGGCGGAATGCCAAGCAGTGGCCAGCTCGAGCTGAGGGGAATTAAAAAGAAGGAAATGGAAGCGGCGCCTGCAAACTCCCATTCCGAGCTGAAAAAACGCACCAGAGACGCTTTTGACATTTTGCATCGCCTGAATAAATTCGTCTTTATCACCTGCGACTGCGGATTGAAGATAAAAGTTCCGCCGGGCTTCGTCGGAAATTCGGTCAACTGTCCAAAATGCGGAAAAAGCCACAAGATTGACGGCTGAAACAAGAACTACACAATAAATGGAGACAACAATGACGACTGATCAAAATTGCACTTCCAGCAGGCAGTGCCTATGCTCCGAAACAGCTCCTGCCCCCTTTGTCCTAGTGATATTCGGGGCGTCCGGCGACCTCACCTACAGGAAATTGATTCCCTCTCTTTTCAATCTTTTCCAGAGAGATCTTCTGCCGGACAAATTCAGCATTGTCGGATGCGCGAGGACGGTGATGGACGACAAGGCTTTCAGAAAGCTTGTTTCCGACTCTATAAGGGAAAAATTCAAGAACATTCCTTCGAAGATGATCGAAGTCTTCTGCGAGGGTGTCTTCTACACGCACGGAAACTACGATTCGGACGAAACCTATTCGGCATTGTCGTCGAAAATATCCGATGTCGAATCGCGCCATTCCGGTTTCGCAGGAAGAATTTTCTATCTTTCCGTTCCAAGCACAATTTATAGCGAGATAGTCCGGAAGCTGGCATCTTCGGGTCTTTCTCCGGAACCATCCGAGGGACAGCCATACAGAAGAGTGATCATTGAAAAGCCTTTCGGCAGGGATCTCCAAAGCTCGAGACAGCTCGAAAAGGAGCTGAAGGAGCATCTGCTAGAAAGACAGATATACAGGATTGACCACTACCTCGGCAAAGACACGGTTCAAAACATTCTGATGCTGAGATTCGCCAATATGATCTTCGAGCCCCTCTGGAACAATAAATACATTGACAATGTCCAGATCACTGTCGCTGAAAGCATCGGGATCGAGCACAGGGCGGGCTACTTCGACAAGTCTGGACTTCTTAGAGACATGTTCCAAAATCACATGCTCGAAATGCTCTCGCTGGTCGCGATGGAGCCGCCATCCTCCTTCGACGCCGACCGCGTGAGGGACGAAAAGCTCAAGCTTCTCAGCTCGATCAAGGCGTGGGAGCCGGACAAGATTTCTACGGAGTTTGTCCGAGCCCAGTATCGTGAAGCAATTGTCGACGGCAACAAACAGCAGAGCTACACCGAAGAGGATGCCGTGCCGAAAGACTCGAAGACGGAAACCTTTGTGGCTGCAAGGCTTTTCATCAACAACTGGCGCTGGAACGGGGTTCCATTTTATCTGAGGGCTGGCAAACGCCTGCGCAGGCGAGTGAGCGAGATCGCCGTCACGTTCAAAAACATTCCGCATTCCATCTTCAAACCTCTGATGCCGGAGGACATACATCAGAACACCCTTGTCCTGAATGTCCAGCCCGAAGAGGGCTTTGCGCTCAGCATTCAGGCGAAAAAGCCGGGCGGCAAGCTTTGCATGGGCGATCTGCCTATGCACTTCTCCTACAGGGACTTTTTCCAGGGAGAGCCGCCAGACGCATACGAAAGGCTTCTGCTCGACTGCATGCTTGGAGATTCGACTCTTTTCATACGAAACGACACAATTGACATCTCATGGACTCTTCTCACTCCGATACTCGAAAGATGGGCGGAAGATCCCTCTATCCCGCTTGCCAGCTATCCCTGCGGCTCCTGGGGTCCGCTGGAGGCAGACGCAATGATCGGCAAAGACGGCAGAAAATGGCGGGCTCCGTAATATACTCAAATCATTTTTACTGCTGAATATTTCCATCCGAGTCTCTTTGTTTTGCCTGGAAGAGCATGTATGTGCCGAAGTCTTCGAGAAGCTCCGCATTTTCCAAATCGAATCTTTTTGAGATGAGATCCGCATCGCTATGAGAGCGGGCGACAATGAGCAGATGCGAGAATTCTCCTGCGCCTTGGAAGGCTCCATGCGGCGGATCAAAAAGGATTTTTTCATTCGGAATCTCTAGAGCTTTAGCGTAGAAGATCAGTGCAGGATAGTCGCAGGCTCTGTGCACAAAAAATTTTCCGTCTTTCCCGAGCCTGGCAGATACAGCCTTTGCCGTATTGTAGGGAAAGAATCGGTCCATGAAATACGGATGGAAAAAATCGTCCTGTCCGCCGCCGCTGAGTCTATTCGAGAGATCCTCCCTGAAATTGAACTGAGCCCAGGCGATAAATGCGAAGGCTCCGAAAATTGAAAGCATGGCGACGCGATATTTGGACGGGGAGAGACTATTTCTGATCAGCTCGAAGCCGGAGCTCGACATGGTGGCAAGTGCAAAAAGCATTGCAGGGAGATATGGAAAAAAAGTTCTTGGAAATGGAGAAGGATCTTTGACTAGAAGGATGAATGCTGGAATGAGCATGACTATGGCGCAGACGCAGAGCATGAGCGGCTGGAACTTTCTCTTGGCAGCCGGGAAGAATGCGAAAACCGCAATTGCCGCCAGAGGAATAGACGTGACTAGAAAAGCCGAGTAGAAATGCAGTATGGCCGACAGGGAACTGCTCCAGCCCTCCTTCAGGGAGAGAGCCTTGAAGAATTTTGGCAGAATTGGCAGATAGAATATGGCGAGACAGAATGCCGACGTTCCGATCAGAACGAGAACAGACCCTATCATGGAGCGTTTTGTCCGCGGGCTAGGAAGAGAGAGCGCGATCAGGGAGGACGCAAAGATCGCGGCGATGTTGCTGGGAATTATTCCGACAGAAAAAAATGAGAGTAGCGCGAAGAAAAGTAGATCCGCATATTTTTCTCCTGCAACGTATCTGCATGCAAATTCCAGAATCCAGATCGTAGCCAAAAAACTGAGCATGTAGCCTCTTACCGCCGTTCCGTATATTGCGAAAGAGCCTGAAAAAATCAAAGCGGTGGCAGAGAAGAAGGCGGCTTCGGCGCCAAGTCTTTTATTCCACAAAAAATAGATGCTGAACACCGACGCTAGCGCAAAAATTGCAGATGGCAGTCTCAGGATAAGCTCGGTCCCTGAAAATATGCCGAGAAAAATTTGCAGGATCATGTTGAATATGATGTGGTTGTTGGGAATCGCGTAGTTGAAGTAAATGTCGGCGCAGTTTGGTAGAGAGACAAATTCGAGTATTGTAAGAGCCTCGTCGAACCAGAGCGGACGGAAAAGATTCGGCCATAGGACAATCGCGGCAAGCGTACCCAAAAACAGAGGCGGGGCGAGCTTCTGCATTCTTGTACTCATTTGGCGGATTTCATCCTTGCGGGGATTTGATTGCCGGAACTTCGGATCCAGGCAGGTTGAAGACCTTTTTCATAAACTGGTCTCCCTTCAGAAAGCCAAGTCCTCCAGCCGGGGCAAGGCGCTCCGAATATGAGTCCAGCGAGTCTCTTTTTATGTGCCTGCCCCAGATTGCGAACGGAACGGGCGTTCTTGTATGTTTTTTCAGATGGACGGGCACCGGATGATCCGGCAAAATCGCAAAGGTCACATCCTTGCCGTCGAGGGCTTTGAGGACAGGTCCTACGATGCGCGAGTCGAAATCGGAGATGGCCTTCAATTTCAGGGCAAGATCGCCCATATGGGAGCATTCGTCAATCGCCTCCACATGCAAAAAGACAAAGTCATGATCTTCAAGCGCCCGGACCGCAGCTTCTGCCTTGCCCTCATAGTTGGTGTCAATGAAACCTGTTGCGCCTGGGACTCTGATCTGAGTCATGGAAGCGCATTTGGCGATGCCAAAAATGACGTCCACGGCGCTGATCACCGCTCCGCGAATTCCGCAGTATTTGTCCTTGAAAGCAGGCAGTCTAGGCTTTTTTCCCGGGCTCCAAGGCCATATCATGTTCGCAGGATTTTCGCAGTCTTTGTTGAGAGGATGCTTAGCAAGGAAATCGGCGCATTCTGCGCAGAGGGATTCCAAAAAGGAGACGGTGCAAGCAGATGAATCGCTCTGATCCGCCGGCGAGAGACGCAGAGAGGAAAGCGGCTCGCCCTGGGACGAATCCGGCTTGTGGTAGTTGACACTGTCGGAAAATTCCCGTCCGTGAAGGACTATGATATTTCTGTAGCTGACTCCCGGATGGAAAGATACTTTTCCGCATCCAAATTTTTTCTGAAGATCCTCAAATATTCGGACGGACTTTTCTGATTTTATATGCCCTGCAGAATAGTCCTCGAGAATGCCGTCCTTCGCGGTCACAAGATTGCATCTGAAGGCGATGTCGTTTTCGCCCAGTTCTATTCCGATCGCGGCGGCTTCGAGCGGACCGCGTCCCGGATAGCATTCCGCAAGGTTGTAGCCGAGCACGGAAAGGTTGGCGACATCGGAGGAAGTGGGAAATGGCTCCGGCAAAGTGAGGAATGTGCCGCTCGCCCCCATGCGCGCAATCTTGTCCATGTTTGGGGTGGAGACATGCTCGAGCGGGCTGAGCCCCCCAAGCTCTGGCAGAGGGTCGTCCGCCATCCCGTCGGCAAGAAATACAATGCTTTTGGACATCCGCCCGCTACTCCGTTTCTCTGATTTCCGTTTTGCACCCTAACCTAGATCTGCTGTCCTTCCGCACAAGCAAACCTAAGATTTCCACAACTATGGAAGTTGTGGGAATTGTCTCATACAATCATCCAACCTTGCATATTTTTCCAGTAAATGTCCGATAATTTCCTGAATACGTTACGCTTCGTGTCCCTCATGAACGGGTGCAGGAGGGGAAAAATCCATAGTTGCGCAGTGAAATTTGCTTGCCAGGCACTGCCCAAGGCACGGAGAGCTCCGAAAACATGCGCTCCTCTTCATATGATTTCTCGACGATTTCCTCTATCCCCCTGATTGCCATAAGACTAGACGAATCATGCGGTTTTTTTTCTATAAAAATATCTGGAACACTTACAATTTCCGAGGAGTCATGCGCTCCGTTGACGCAGAGCGTCTGCTTAGCCGCATTTTCCAGCGAGCAAATGCGGGATTCCTTTCCCTGCACACGCCTTGCGAGGGAGAGCAATATGTCTTCCCGCATCCCATTCCAGTCTCTGCAAGGCAGTGTTTCGCTTCCGCCTCCGATGAAAAATTGAGTGCTGACAGGATCCCATAGAATTCTGCCCTTCTCGCCGCTTATGCACATGAATGGGCCGGACTGGGCAGAACATGCATGCGAGATGACAAAATGAATGTCAATTCCGCTTGCGCATTTGATCCTTATGCAGGCGGTGTCGGCGCTCTCTATGGGATTTGCCCGGCAAAGCTCCGCCTCCACGGATTCGAGATCGGCTGAGGAATTCATGTCGGAGCCGGCAAAATAGCACATGAGATTGAGCTGATGCGACAGTGCATTGTTGAAGGGCGAGTCAAGTACCCATTGATTTCCGAGCTTCAATCTGCCTGCCCAGTTGTTTCTCGAATAGTACGCCTCTGTGCGCGGCCAGAGAGCCTTGCACTTTATCGAGCGGATCCTGCCAAGCCCGCCGGACAGAATTGCCTCCTTAATTCTCGCAGTTTCCGGAGTGTAAATGGTCTGAAATCCGACGGCGACAAAGCGCCCGGACTTCTTTTCCGCATCCACCATGTCGTTCACTTCCTGGATGGTCGCCGCCGCAGGCTTTTCCACGAAGACGTTGGCGCCGGACGCCAATGCCGCGAGAGTCATCGGTTTGTGCAGATGAATGCCAGTTGGAATGAAGCAGACATCAATGAGCCCCTTCTTTTTTTCGAGCATTTCGAGATAGTTGTCGAATATTTCGCACCCCAACGATCTGAGCCGGTCGCATTTTTCCTTCTCTTCATCCTGGTTGATCACTGTCGCCGCTACAATTTCAAGAATTCCCTTCCCGTGTCCGCCAAGCAGATCCCGATAGTGTGTGTCGCCAAATCCCGAAACTCCTATCAATGCAGTCTTCATCTTTTATTTTCCTTGCTTTCTGAGCTGGAGCAAATTGAAAGAGACGCTGTTTTGTCTTCCGCAAGCGCCTAAAATATGGCGCAAAGCATTTTAATTCAAGGTACAGCGCAGACAAGTAGTAATATCCAAAATTTCCGAAATCTGTCATGTAAATCTTCAGGGTTGGGGCGTATAGTCTGCTTCTTGGCAATGACAAGCGGCAGTGTCACGCTGAAAGTCTTGTCTGTCTGTCGCTCGATTTTCTGCAGAGTGCCGCAGTCGTGCTATGCACGGATGACATTCCAGTCAATATTGCGCCTTGATTGTTCAATCGCAGGAAATTATAGTGACGCTTACTGGAAAAATATGCAATGTCGGGTGATTGTATCAGACCATTCCCGCAACCTTCATAGTTGTGGGAATATTAGATTTGCCTGTGCGGAAGGACTTCCACCTGGCAAATCCAGGGGCAAGTTAAATTTTGAACTCAAGTTCGGGAGCATGAAGATGAGCAAGATTTTTTCGCCTGATTTCAAGCCTGCGTCGGCGGGCAAGATTCTTGAAGCGCTGGCAGACGGAGGAGAAAAGCTGGACAGCTATCTCGGCGAATCAATATATATCAACCGGGATGCAGGCTATCTGGCGAAGCAGAAGGAGAGGCTCGCGGCGACATTGCGCCATCATATCTCGAGAGTCGGCTCGGACGCTCCCACGATTCTTCTCAGGGCGCCAGGACGCCTGAACGCATTTTTGGAATATCTTGACATGTGCGGCGGAGATCACATGTCAACTACAATTGACGGTGACATTCCTATGGCGCTCTCCCTCCGTGACGACGAGATTCTGGACATATCCAATTCGAACGGGCTTTTTCCTGCTGAGCGCATTTCGATAAAAAAAGAGTTCAGAAGCTTTATTGAAGCGCCCTGGGGCGAATACGAGAAAAGCGGCATGGCGGACAATTGGGACAATCGTTCTTTGGTCTATCCTTACCGGGGGCGTTCGCAGGGAGACTGGGCTAATTATGTCCTCTGCCCCTATCTGAGGGCTCTTGCCGGAAATTCCCCCCTCTATCTCAAAGGTGCCACGATGAGCTTTGGTCCTGCGACCACGCCATTCCGCGCAGGAGTGAGCTCTTCTTCCGCAATGGTAGTGCTCTCATTTCTTGCGATGTTCGCGGCGAACAGGTCAATCCTGCCAAAATGGACGGAGGGGCAAGTCTGCGCGTTTCTTGGCGAGGCTGAATGGTATGTCGGGACTCACGGCGGAGCGAACGATCAGACGACGATACTTTTCAACCCCGCAAACTGCGTGAGCTACAACAGGCATTCCAGGGAGGAAGCCGAAAGCACGCCACTGCCCTTTCTCAAAGGCGTCCATGTAGTTCTTGCAAATTCGCTTTGGGAGGTGAACAAGAGCATGGGCGGAAATCAGAGCTTCAACATGCGGAAGGGCTGGATACGGATGGCGGAGGATCTTTTTGATCTTCTTGTACCAAAGTTAAAGGAGTCTCTCGACAAAAAGGCGCACAGCAAAAATCCAGGCTGGCTGTCGAAACTCTTGTCCGACACATTTTTGAAGGAGCCTGAACGCCTTCCCGCCATCCTCTCTGGCAATCCCAGGCTCTGCGAGAAAATTTGCGCAAACTACAAAAGACTCGGGAGCCTCTGCTCCGACATACTAGGTGTCCCAGACGAAGCTATTGAAGAGTTCATTTCGCTTCTGCCAGTCAAGATCCGGCCCGACGAGGCGGCACGCATTCTTGATGCGGATCATTCATCCATTTTGAGAAACTACACGAGCCCCCGCAGAGACATCGGAGGCTATCACGCCAGAACTACCGCGCGATTCTTCCACCGCCAGAACATGATAGGACGCCGGCTCGAAAAAATATTCCTCGAAGCCGACGCGATGATTGCCAATAATCCAGACATGCTTTTGTCCCGCGAATACGACCAATACAAAGTTGAGACAGGAAATCTTGTTGACATGCTGCAAGACGCTCTGTGCTTCGACTTCCGCGTCTCGATTCCGCAGATAGACATGCTTCTGAGCGTCGCCAAGCGCGGTCCCGGATATCTCGGTGGAAAGCTGACCGGCGCCGGCAAGGGTGGATGCGTTTCACTCCTTGTGCGTGAGGAATGCTCCGCTGAAATGTGCGAGCATCTGGACAGGGAATACTACAGCAGGCCTGAAAAATTCGAATACTACAGGATGGTGCTCGACGACGAGGCAAAATATTCAGAGCCGAATTCCGCGCTTCACAGCTCTGCCCTCGAGCGCCTTGCCAACCTGGAAAAGGCTCTCGCGTCCCCGACAGAGCACAGAAGAACCGTCACCTTCAGCAGAGGCGCCTGCGCCTTGAATTTAATTCCTTTTATTTCACCAGAGTCGGCTGAAGATATATGTGAGGGCCGTGTCGGAGAGGACGACTAGGAATATCCCGCTTACTACGGCGGAGGTTGTGGCTCTTCCAACACCCTGGGTGTCGTTGGAAGCTTGCAGACCTCTGAAACAGCCGATGCCCGCAACTAGGAAGGCGAAAACGACGCTTTTCAGTATTCCCTCGATGAAATATTGTGGGAGTATTGCCACAAGGGTTCTGTTGTAGTAGGCGATGATCGGGATGTCGAGCTGGACATGCCCTACAAACATTCCGCCCAGGATTCCGACGATGTCCCCGTAGACGGTGAGCACTGGCATGACTGCCACGAGCGCGAGCAGTTTTGGGACGATCAGGAATCGCGTCGGGACAAATCCCATCGTGACCATTGCGTCAATTTCCTCGGTCACCTTCATCGTTCCCAGTTCCGCGGCGAATGCGGATCCTGCCCTTCCGGTGCAGATTGTGGCGACCATGAGAGGTCCGAGCTCCTTGACAATAGATAGACCTACGAGATCGGCGACAAAGATGTCAGTCCCGAATTTGTGCATCTGCATGGCGCCCTGGAAGCCGAGGATGAGCCCCATGAGGAAGCATATGAGGAGAACTATTGGCACGGCATCCGATCCGCAGATGTCCATGTAGTAGATGGTTTCCTTCCAGCGGACTTTTCTTGGATTTCGGAAGGAGTGCCAGAGGGCGAAGGCGAGTTCTCCAATGAAAGCGAGCAGGGAAACTGTGTCGTTTGCGAATCTGAGCGAAAAATCGCCGACATACTCAACTCCCCTGCGAAAATCAGAGGGGCGGACTTGATGCGAAGGGGGGCGGGCTAGCCCAGGCATATCATCTTTTGAATCTTTTTCTGACATTTTGCTTGATTTTTTCCCAATTCTCCGTAATTTATCTGTCTTTTTGCTTTTCAATTTAGTGGACAATCTCGCAAATGAAAGCGAAGCAGGGATGCTTGTAGACAAAAAGATTTGCATTTTTACTGGGACGGCGAACCCTGCTTTGGCGCAGGAAATTGCCAGCTACACGGGCATATCGCTCGGTGAAGTGGATATCAACCGTTTTCCTGACGGGGAGCTTTTCGTCAAGCTCAAAAACAACATACGCGGCTCGGACGTATTCATCATTCAGCCGACATGCTACCCGCCGAACGAGACGCTCATGGAACTACTCATCATGCTTGATGCCGCCAAGAGGGCATCCGCATCGAGGATAACTGCCGTCATCCCGTTTTATGGCTATGCGCGGCAGGACCGCAAGGATCAGCCAAGGGTGCCGATCACAGCCAAACTCGTCGCAAATCTAATCACGATTGCCGGAGCGGACAGGGTGCTGACCATGGATTTGCATTCCCAGCAGATTCAGGGCTTCTTCGACATTCCGGTGGATCACCTCTACGGATCGCCTGTCATAGCTCCTTATCTCAAGGAAAAGCTTGGTCCGGGCGCGGTAGTTGTTGCGCCAGATTCCGGAAGCGTGAAGCTTGCGCACACTTATGCAGATTTCCTTGATGCCGGCCTGGCTGTCGTGGCGAAGCGCCGCGTTGACGCCATGTCTGTCGAATCCTCCCATCTTGTCGGCGACGTCGCTGGGCGAATCTGCGTGCTGACTGACGATCTTACTACTACGGCGGGCACGCTTGTGACAGCCGCCTCTCTGCTCAAGAAAGAAGGTGCTGGAAAGATTTATGCAGCAGTCAGCCATTGCCTTCTCAACGATGTCGGGATCGCCCGTCTGGCGGATAGCTGTATTGATGAGCTTGTCACTACAAATGCAGTGCCTGTGAGGAACAACTGCAATGGAAAAATCAAAGTTTTGAGCGTGGCTTGGATTCTTGGCGAAGCTATTATGAGGATTCATGGCGGCGCCTCGGTGACTTCCCTGTTCAAGGTAAAGACATAAAAAGACAATAATATAAACGAGGAGTTAGGAATGGCTAAGAAGAGTTTGGTTCTGAATGTCGAAGAGAGGGAAGGCACCGGTTCGGGCGCGTCCCGCAGATATCGCAGGGGAGGCAAGATTCCGGCGATCGTCTATGGAGGGAAGGACAATGCAAGATATATCCTCCTTTCGAAGATCGAATGGGAGACCCATTCGAGAAAGGGAGACATACACCTTGTCGAGCTCAAGACTGCTTCGGGGCAGTCGGTCAATGCGCTCATCAAAGAGATACAGCATGACTATTTGAGCGGCACGACGCTCCACATTGACTTCAAGGAAGTCCGGATGGACGAAACTATCGAGACCACGGTTGCAGTGCATGGCAAGGGAATTCCTGTCGGTCTTTCACAGGGCGGCATTCTCGAACAGGTTATGCACGAAGTTGAAATCAGCTGTCTTCCTTCGGATATTCCGGACTTCATCGAGGTTGACATCAGCGGGATCGAGCTTGAAAAGGGCATTTGCGCCCAGGATGTCGCGCTTCCGCAGGGAGTCAAAATTCTCACTGCGCCTGCACAGGTGCTTTTCCATGTGATCAAACTGCGCATTGAAGCCGAGACTGAAGCTGTCGCGGCAGAAGGTGCCGTCGCCGCCGAAGGCACAGGCTCTGAACCCGAGCTTGTTGGCGGAAAGGGCAAGGAGAAGGAAGAGGGAGAAGAGGAAGGGAAGGAAAAGAAGAAATAATAGGCGCGGAAGCCCATGCCTGAAAACAGTCCGGAAATTTGTGTTGTTGTCGGTCTCGGCAATCCTTCGGACGAGTATTCCGGCACAAGGCATAATGCGGGCTTCATGATTGCGGACGCTTTTCTGGGGACTTTCCCTGGCAAGTCGCTTAAAAAGCTTCGGGCGGCGAAGGCGGAGGCATTCGGCGTCAGGTTTTCGGGACGGACCATATATGTCCTCAAGCCGACGACCTTTATGAATTTGAGCGGAGAGGCTGTCGCCCCATTCTTGAGGACGATTCAGGCGGATGCGTCGCAAGTGGCTGTAGTGTATGACGATCTTGACATTCCAGTCGGAAGGATAAGGCTGGGCAAAGGCGGCGGCTCTGCAGGGCACAAGGGAGTTGATTCGATCATCGGGTCTCTGGACTCGAGGGATTTTGTCAGATTGAGGGCGGGAATCGGAGCTGGAGATGCCCGGAGAGGGCGCGACTACGTTCTTTCCGGCTTCGAGGAGGAGGAGTTGAGGCTATTTGGAATTGCGGTGGAAAATTCGGTCTCCGCGCTGAGGCTTCTCGTTGCGAGAGGACTTGACGCCGCAATGAACGAGTTCAATGGAAAGTCGCCGGAATCGGCCGGCAATGGAAAATGTAAGGAAAACTAAAACGGAGGTGGATGTCTTGAAAAAGTACGATTCAGTTTTCATCCTCGACGAGCATTTTGTCGAAGATCAGGGCAGGCAGTTTTCGGATGAGTTTCTCGCGCTCGTCAAGAGTCTCGGCGGAGAGATGGTCAATGCTGTGTCCATGGGGCGCAAGCAGTTCACCTACGAAGTGAGAAAGAAGAAGGCCGGCGCCTACTGGAATTTTGTCTTTGAAATCAAGCCCGGCAAGATTAGCGACATCAAGGAGAAGTACAAGCTTGACGAGAGAATCCTGCGCATGAGGATATACGACTACAACATCAACGGCAAAAAGGCTGGAGTAGAGGACGTCTGATCGGCGCCGTCCTCCATCCCTAGGCTGAACGGAGACAAAGAAGATGGCATCCCTCAACAAAGTGTTTCTCATCGGAAATCTCACCAGGAATCCGGAGCTTCGCTATACGCCCGGCGGCTCTGCCGTCTGCGACATGACTGTCGCGATCAACAGGAGCTTCACTCTCAACGACGGCACTCAGAAACGCGAGACCACATTCGTTGACGTCAACGCATGGGGGCATCAGGCAGAGACGGCCAACCGCTACCTCCAGAAGGGATCTTCCGTTTTTGTCGAGGGCAGAATCAGCATTGAGACTTGGGAGGACAAGGATAAAAATAGAAGGACCAAGTTCAGAGTTGTCGCGGAGCGCATTCAGTTCCTTACGCCGAAAGGGGCGGGCGGAGCCCCGCAGGGCGGCAGTCCTGCGGATGAAATTCCCGAGGACGAGGGGCAGTATGGAAACGAGAGACCCGGCGGCGGTCAGAGAGGATCTTACAGAAGCGGCCAGGGTGCTCAGCAGTCATATCAGAGCTATGGGCAGGGCGGCGGTACCCAGTACCAGCAGGGCGCTGGACAAGGCAGGTCTTCCCAGGGATCCGGATATCACGGCTATCATCAGCAGGCGCCTCCTCCGCCATCATTCAACGAGCAGAGGGAAGTACGTCCGATTCAATCTGGAGGCGCTCCACAGCAGAATTTTGCGCCGGCTTCCCCACAGCCAATGCCCGAGCCGATGCCCATGCCCCCCCCAATGGATGAAAGCGCGGATGACGCATTCCAAGTCGAGGATTCCCCCGAAAGGGACATTCCGTTTTGACGTTTGACAATAATAACAAATTAAGCAATTCAAGGAGATAGGAAAAATGGCGAAGAAGATGCTGGCTCAGAGAAGGAAAAGAAGACAGAGAACGCTGATTAAAAAGAACTGCAGGCTTTGCGAGAACAAGATCGAATGCATTGATTTCAAGGATGCGGAAGTTCTCAGGAAGTTTCAGACAGAGAAGGGGAAAATCCTTCCCAGGAGAATCACGGGAAACTGCAACGTCCATCAGAAGCTTGTCGCCGACGCCATCAAAAAAGGCCGCGAGCTGAGTCTGATTTTTTAATTTTCAGGACGCGCCTGCCGCCCGTCAGAAGGCGGATGGCATTTTTTGTAGGACGCGCCTAGTCCGTCCTTGTTGGTAGAGTCAAACAATCCATGGAAAACATAGTATTCGGAGATCTCAAATGAACGTGAAATTGATTTTGCTGGAAGACATAGAAGAGCTTGGATATGCTGGAGACGCAGTCAGTGTCGCCGCAGGCTATGCGAGGAATTATCTTCTCCCTAAGGGACTTGCCGCTAAAGCTTCTCCTGCCGCTCTCCGCCAGGTCGAATCGAGGAGGGAGAAGATTGAAGCCCAGAGGAAGGATGAACTCGGCAAAGCGCAGGAAATATCTGCAAGACTCGCCGAACTCGAGATCAGCATCCCGATGCAGGCAGGCGACGACAACCAGCTTTTCGGCTCGGTCACAGCGCATATGATTTGCGACGAGCTTGCAAAACAGAATTTCTCGATCGAACTGCGCCGCGTCGAACTGGAAAAGCCCATCAAGGAGCTTGGAGCCTTCAACGTGACTGTCAAGCTTCACAAGGAAGTTGCCGCGTCTGTCAAGGTTTGGGTCGTGCGCGCATAGATGCAGGACGGAGCGAAAAGAAGCAGGAAGAGCGAAAAAGAAAATGCCGCGCAAACGACTAGACTTGATGGGGACAGACCTCTTCCCCACAGCCTGAAGATCGAAAAAGCGGTGCTTGGTGCCGTTTTGCTCGATTCATCCTGCTTCTACGAGGCTGTTGAACGCTTTGGAAATGCGAAGGTCTTTTACGACCCTGCAAACCAGAAAATCTACGATGCCGCCCTGGAGCTAAATCAGGAGGGCGCGCAGATAGACCACATGACCGTCAGCTCCAAGCTTGAGAAGCAGGGCATACTGGAGCGGATTGGCGGAGACTCATATCTTGCTGAACTTCAAGGACTTGTCCCGACGACAGCCCACATGGAATCCTGGTGCAACCTCGTCTACGAGCATGCCGTTCTCCGGGAGCTGATCAACTCCTGCTCCCAGTCAATAAACTCCTGCTACGACACCGAAAAAGAGGCGAGCCAGATACTCGACGATGTTGAAAGCCTAATTTTGAAGGCGAGAGATTTGGGCGTCCGCCATTCCTTGAGGGACATCGAATCTTTGGTCATGGACGCCTTCACATATCTCGATCTGCTTGGAAAAAAAGACGAGTCCATAACAGGAATTTCAACAGGATTTCCCGGCTTTGACAATAGAATCATCGGCATGAAGAAGGGCGAGATGATCGTGATCGCCGCCAGACCGTCCGTCGGCAAGACTTCCTTCGCTGCCAACATTGTCTCCAATGTCGCGCTGAAAAAGACCGACAGGCAGTTTTCCGTCGCAGTCTTTACGATGGAAATGACTGCTGAGCAGATAGTTAGGAGGCTTCTTTGCGCCGAAGCTGGCGTCTCTGAAAAGGATATTCTCAACAAGGGCGGCATCCACGGGGCCGACTTTCATCGCCTTACAACTGCGGCATCTGTCCTGAAGAAGGCAAGGATTTTCATTGATCCAACTCCTTCTCTGAGGGTTATGGAGCTCCGCGCCAAAGCTAGAAGACTCAAGCAGAGGCACAAGATAGATTTGATCGTTATTGACTATCTCCAGCTCATGCGGGCGGACATGGTCAGCAAGTCCGAGACGCGGCAGATCGAGGTCTCTCTCATATCTTCAGGAATCAAGTCTCTTGCAAAGGAGCTCGAAGTGCCTATCGTGGTGCTCGCCCAGTTGAACAGGGCCGCGGAACAGCAGAGGGACGGAATCCCGAAGCTGAGCAACCTCCGCGAATCGGGCGCGATCGAGCAGGACGCTGACATTGTCGCCTTCCTTCACAGGGACACCGAAGCGCACAGGCTGGCAAGCGAAGAGGATAAGATCAAGGGACTCGAAGCAATGTTGATCATTGCTAAAAACAGGAATGGAGAGACGGGCGTGGAAGATCTCTCCTTCTTCCCAAAAACGATGAAATTCACCAGCAGACAAAAGTACGACGACGTGGAATCGTCACGATCCAGACCCGAATCCCCGTAGATTCGCATCTTGAAACGCAACAAGGAAAGGATTCGCATGACAAGGCATCTTCCGCCATCGCGCGCTTTCTTTCCGACCATTGCGCTTTTTGCATTTTTCCTTCTTTTTCAGCCGTCGCCTCTCTTTTCCCAGCAGATTTCCAATCTGTCCTTCAAGCAGAGCGGCGGCTACGACTTCCCCCAGGAAATGCTCTTTTTCAATGTCAGATCCGTCAAGGGGACTCAGTATGACCAGAAGATTCTCGACGAGGACATAAAAAGACTTTTTTCAACTGGAAATTTTTCGGACGTCAGCGCTGAAACACAAAAGGATGCCGACGGAAAGATTTCAGTGATTATCAGCCTGAAGTCCAAGCCGCGAATCAGAAGCATCAATTTCAAGGGCAACGAGAAATACGCCGAAGACAAGCTCAAGGACTGCCTTGTCCTGGAAAGAGACGGACCCCTTGGCGACAAGGCGATGCAGGAAAGCCTTGACAAGATAAGGCAGTTCTACACCGACAAAGGCTACAATTCCGCGACTGTCATTCCCGTGACAAAAGACAACGGCGATGGCACTGTTGACGTGAGCTTCGACATCAACGAGAATCTCCGCAAAAAAGTGCTCTCGGTCTCATTCGAGGGAAATACCGCATATTCATCGTGGAAACTGCGCAACTCGGTCGGAACACAGCATTCGTATCTTAGCTGGCTCTTCAACATGGGCCTCCTCAGCCAGGACGAACTCGACATTGACAAGGAGCGCCTCCGCGAACTCTACTGGGAAAAGGGATATCTGGATTTCAAAGTGGACAAAATCGAGCTCAAGGACGATCCTGAAGATCCTGAATATGTGGCGGTGATCTTTCATGTTTCCGAAGGCGAGCCGTACAAGATTCAGGAAGTTTCCCTGACCGGAAATAAGAACATCCCATCGGATGATCTGGTGAAACTGCTCAAGCTTAAAACAGACGGCGTCTACGAATACTCCGGGGAAAAAGGCGACATCGAGACAATCTCTTCGCAATATCATCCCCTGGGCTACTCCGATGTGGAATGCAAAGCCGTCAAAATCCCTGATTTCAACACACACACCGTGAATGTCGAATACAGGATAAGCGAAGGCAGACCCTACACCGTCAGGGATATCAACATTTCTGGAAACCGCAACACGAAGGACTACGTGATCAGAAGGGAGCTCGCTGTCGAGCCCGGCGATCCCCTCGACAAAGGCAGGCTCGAAGCAAGCAAGGCGCGTCTGATGGGAATGAACTACTTCGAAAACGTCGAAGTGCTTTCCACCGCCACCGACGAGGCGGACAAAAAGGACGTGAACATCAAAGTTGACGAAAAAGACACTTGGAAATTTTCAATTGGCGCGGGAATGTCGGACACAGACAGCCTGGTCGGAATGGTCGAGGTATCTCAGATCAACTTCGATCTCTTCAATCCTTCAAACTATTTCACCGGCGGCGGACAGAGGCTTGACTTGAAGGCGCAATACGGAATTGAGCGGAGCGACTTTACCGCGTCTTTCACTGAGCCCTGGCTCTTCGACATCCCCTTGAGGCTGGACACGTCCGGATACTACCACAGCAGAGACTATGACGACTGGAGCGAAAGCAGAGGCGGCGGCAACGTCTTCCTCACGAAAAGATTTTTGGAATTCAACAGCCTCTCGCTCGGATACACTCTTGAACAGGTGCGCATCTATGACATGAGCGACAAGCTTTCCCAGATGTTTCAGGACCAGAAAGGCTCCGATCTCGTCAGCAAGCTCTCCATGGAGATTGCCAGAGACACCCGCGACAACATGGTCGAGCCCACTTCCGGCTACCTGCTCTCCCTATACGGTGACCTGAATCCAAGATTCCTCGGCGCCAGCGTCAACACCTACAAGACCGAAGCCAAAGCCAGCAATTACATATCATTTCTGGACAACGCCCTCACCCTGCACACAGGTTTGAAGGTCGGACAGACGCAAAGAATTGGATCCGGCAAGCTCATCCCTCTCTATGACCGCTATTTCCTGGGCGGCGGAGACACTATCCGCGGTTTCCCCTACAGAAAAATATCCCCTATGGACTCGAATGACGATGCCTATGGCGGAGAATCAATGATGCTCGGAAACGTCGAACTCACTCACCCAATTTACAGATTCATCAAGGGCGCTGTCTTCGCCGATTTCGGAAACGTCTGGGAAAAGGCTTGGAATCTCAATCTCCAGGACATCAACGTCGGCGCCGGCTATGGACTCAGAATCAAGATCCCATATGTGAACACTCCTGTCAAGCTCGACCTCGCTTACCCCATCGTCAAAAACCAGGAAGGTGTCAGCAGAAAACTCAGATTCCATTTCAACATGGGCTTCACCTGGAGTCCTTGACATGGACAAAGAGAAGAATCTCGAGCTGGAAACAAATATCTTCGGCTATAGAAAGAATGCCTGACGCTCGCGATGGTCAATATGAATCAAAATGAAGAACTCAATGTTTCATTCGATTCCAGCTCGCTAAAAAATGAATTCGACTCAGTTTCCAGAAAAATCCGAATCCTATTTTGGGAAGTTCCCCTCTACGATATACTAATGGGATTCTGGGAGCGTCGCGTCAATACTGACATCCTCGATATGGCGGACGGCATATCTGAAAAGGACGAGATAATTGAACTCGGATCCGGAACTGGCCAGTTGTCTTGTCTCATTGCCAAAAAATATCCGAATTCCAATCTTTTGTGTGTTGACTTTTCTGCGAGAATGTCCGAGCTGACTCATGAACGGCTGAATAATCAGTTCAAATCTCAATCGCAAAGATGCTCTTCGAAAAAAAAGTTCAAGGTTTTGAACATGGACTGCTTCGAGCTTGACGAATCCTCGTGCAAATACGACCTTCTTGTTTCGACTTTTCTTTTTGACCTTCAAAGTTCCATGCAAATCAGGAAATTGCTTTTGATCTGCGAAAGACTGCTAAAAGATGACGGAAGAATTTTAGTTGCAACTCTCGATGCTTCTCCGTCAGATTCAACTCTTCCGAAATTTTGCAAAAGCTACTTCAATTTAACAAAACAGATTTATGAGAAATTTCACTCGAGCGCTACCGTGCGGAAAATATTCATGTCAAGCCTCGGCTACTACACACACTGCAGACCTATTTCTATAAACAAATATCTGTCAGACATCCCTTCTCTCCAACTGCTAGGAGTCAAATACTCCACGATACGCGTCCTCGGGATTCCATTGCTTTGGGTAAAAATAACGGAAATCGGCAGAAGATGAAAAAGCTGACAAATTTCATTCTGTCCGTGCGAATGTACCTGACCGCGTTGATCTCCGACTCGGAGAAAACTTTCTATGATACTTTCAGCGATCATTACGATCTGCTTTTTGGCGAAGAACAGGAGAGGACGGCAAACGCATTGATCCGCTTTCTAGCCGGAAGCGGACTAAAAGACCTGAAAATTCTCGAACTCGGATGTGGAACCGGAATCGTATCTAATAAACTTTCTTGCATCGCATCGAGTCTGATCGGACTAGACTTGTCCGAAAAAATGCTATCGCACGCGCTTGCACGGAACCGCTACAACTCCAATTGCAGGTTCATTGCAGGAGATTTTTTTTCCATGCCAAAATTGAATGAGAATTTTGATCTGGTTTGCGCCGTCGGAGTATTGCCTCATATTCCAATTTCGAAATTTGAGAAATGGATTTCAGACTGCAAGGCTTTGCTTAATCCGGGCGGAATTATTGTTCTCGCGATTTCTCCTCTACCTTGGAGATTGTTTCTTGGACGGAAGTCCCCTAAAGAGCTTTCGCAACTTGACATATTGATACTAATGATATACAATCTGCTCGCAGGATTCCTTCGTGTTGATGCTAAAATTTGGCATGTCAAAGAGATATTTATTCGGAGTGCAATAGAAAACAACGGACTCCTTTTCGAAAGCAAAGATGAAGATGGGACTCTCATGATTAGAGCTAGTCTGCCCGATACCAGTGCCAATAAAACGCCAATAGTCAAAAATTGACCAGCATTCTAAGCGAAGAGGTGACTGTGATTTGTCCGGAAGAAAGCATATGAAAAAATGATTGTGAAAAAAGTAAAATCCCTCTTATTGCCCTTTGCTCTTATTCTGAAATCAATTATAGCGTTATCGGCGCTGGCGCAATCAAAGCACAATGATAGCTTATCTTTCGAATTCAAAAAAGGCAGAGATATGCAAAGTTACGAGATCCTCGCAGAATTCTACTGCTCCAATCCAAACATATCTGAGGTAAAATCCCTTATATATGAGCCTGAAAATGTGAAGAAAGTCGTCAGCGATGCAAAGATTGAAATATTGACCTCTGAAACGGACAGACACATTCTTCTTTACCGCTACAAAAAGGCTTTCTATTCAATCGAAATGGGATTTGAAAGGACTTTGAACGATCAGGAAAATAAAATATCCTTTGTCATGACAAGCTTCAAGAAGAGCGGCGGACTCCCAGTTCCAGATATAATCTCTTCTTCCGGCTCATATTTGATCACGCAAAGAAATGGAATCACATACGTGGAATACAGACAGACCACAAAGACAAGTCAATTTTTCCTTAAAAAGCAGTATTTGGACATGATTGAGGAAGAATGCAGGCTATATCTCGTCAAGCTTGCATCGTTTGTCAATGAGATGGCAGTCCCTTAGTCTCTCGGCTCATTTCTTGACTCAGTTGTTAATGAGCCTGATAATAGGGCTGAGAATCCTAATAGGATTTAGGAGAGAGTCGCAGAACTGGATAAAGAAGAAGTTTGCAGCACCAGTGAGTTCGTCAGATCTCGTCCCCTGATCAATCGAGCCGGCTGTCCGAACCGGAATTTCTAATCGTTTTAGGATAAGAATCAATATAACTCCTTGGGCTCAATGCAG
>DYRX01000270.1 GCA_020718525.1 Victivallis vadensis | reverse complement strand
GTAGTTTTCTGATATTTGCATCCTGATCAAGATACGAAAGGCGCAGTAATGGAGTTGCAGGAGAAATTCATCCGCGATCTGCTGATTCTATGGACAACGATAGATCCTATCGGGACTCTTGCTCTTTTCGCATTGCTGACATCCGACATGACATCGTCGGAGAGACGGAAAACTGCGCTGAAGGTTGTCCTCTATTCCTCTTCGATACTTGTCGGTGCGATTGTGGTCGGACAGGTTCTTCTCTCAGCCATGGGCGTGGACCTGGTCTCGCTCCAGGTCGCCGGCGCGGTGATACTCTTTCTATTCGCACTCCAGATGATTTTCGGAAGTCCTAGTTCAGGGGAAAGCTCCAAAAAGCTGGATGAAGGTCATGACATTGCAGTATTTCCGCTTACGGTTCCTTCGACTGCAAGTCCCGGCGCAATCATGGCGGTCATCGTTCTGACGGACAACAATCTCTATCCTGTAGCAATTCAGGCAGGCACCGCTCTGATAACTCTCGCAGTTTTAATCGCCTGCTATTTCCTTATGCTCCTTTCCGACAGGATAATTGCGGCAATCGGGAAAAACGGCATATCAATTCTCACCCGCGTGATGGGACTGATCCTTGCCGCGCTTTCGGTTCAGATCCTTTTTCAGGCTTTGCAGACACAAGGACTGCTTCTTCTTAAATGACGCATTCGCAATTAGAGCCCCTATCTCTTATCTTTAATATTTTTTCACAGGACTTGAAATCTTCTTGCAGTGTGATATAATAAGGGATAATAAGAGAGTTTGGGCGAAGGCTTTTACTCTCGTTGGAGAAGATTTTGCTTAGTTTCAGGTCCGCCGGGTTTGGACGGTCAGACAGATCCGGGTAGCTTTGCGTGTCAATGATAATCGGGAGCGCCGCCATGAACAAGCTAAAGATTGACAGGGATTCTAATGTGCCCTACTACAGACAGCTAGAGCGCTGGCTGATAGGGGAGATCAGGAAAGGCGTCTACAATCCGGGTGATCCTCTTCCCTCCATTGCTGAATTGGACAAAGAGCTTTCCTTGGGCAGGGTCACGATAGTCCGCGCGATGCGCGAGCTGGTCGAGGACAGATTTGCGAAGGCTGTTCATGGGAAGGGATTTTTTGTAACGGCGAAAGGAGCGAAGAAGCTTGTCGGTCTAGCGGCGCCATTCCATACGGTCTATATGCAGATCTATGTCAATCTTGCGGCTGGCGCAAGGGATGCGCTAGACAAGATCAATCACGACGTGATGTTGTTTCAGACAAACGAGAGCCACCGTGAATTTGTGATGGGAGTAGAGGATCTCATTGACTCGTCCGGATGCAAATATCTGATTCTTGTGCCCCCGATGGATGAACATGGCAATGTCGCCTTCAAGACTTTGGCGTTCATCTACAAGATCAGAAGAAGTGGAATTCCTATTGCCATTGTTGATCGCCGCGTTCCGTCGGATTTTTTCCAGATCAATCAGGACAGGCACAAGGGCAACCATCTTCTGCTTGAGCTCTGCGCGAGAAAAGATTTAAGAAAAGTTCTTTTCCTGGGCAGAAATTGTATTCTCAACGGCACTATGCAGAAGATATTGTGTGCCGATGCTGCGAAGCTCTCGTCCTCTATGGAGCTTAGCTTCCTTCCTATCGAGTCGGATTTGCCAAAGCAAGTACTGGAAATCGCCGCAGATGGCTATGATGCCGTACTATGCGAAGAGGACTTCACAGCGCGTAAGATCGCGGATGTCTTCACCGGAGAAACAATCCCATTTGCATTGGCGGGCTACAACGGAATGCCTTGCGCACATTCGATCAGACCTAGAATAACGACTGTCAACTCGAATCTTGCCGGTGCCGCCCAGTTGGCGGTTGACTATCTTTTCTCGAAAGGGAAGAGCTCTTCAAGGGCAATCGAGGTGGAGCCTTTCATCATGGAAGGGGAGACGCTCTGACGACGCGCCTTCGCACCCTCGTATCGCATGGAATGCCTGATTTGTGCAGATAGACTACTCGGCTTGCCCTATTTAATTTCCAACAGAGGACTTCGCTCAAACAGGATCTAAAGATTCGCTGAACGACGTAGTTCAGTGAAGATTTACCAGGAATATCTTCAACATAGTTAAAAGAAAGGATCATCTCGTGGGTAGGAAAATTAGCATTTATTTGAAAAAAAATCAGTTTGAAGCCTCTGAAAACCGTCTAGAATGGCTCTGCGAAGATATGCGGGATTGTCTCCCAAATGCATTGAGAAAACTTCTGTTCTGCCTCTCTGTCGTTTCAGCTTTGTTGACGGGATGGACATTGCATTCCGAACCCTTCTACGCGGATCTCAGCGGAGTCGCAAACAGCGCCATGGAGGACGACGGGATTGCGGACAACGGCACTGGAGGCTGGACGGACGAAGGCATAAACGACATGTTCGTCTATCCACCAGTTCCAAAGGGAGTTTTCAGCAGAAACGGCTATCACTTCAAAATTTTAGACGCCGAAAAACAGTTGATTGTTCTCAGGGGGGCATCGAGATGCAAGGACAATGCAGAGGAAGTCAAAATTCCAATTCCCGGGATCAAATCACAGTTCGTCTATTTTCTGCAGAATTCCGCCGCCCAGCCGAAGGGAGAGGCAAAAAACTATCTCGTTGCCGAATACACTGTGAAATACGCTGATGGAAGCTCTGTTCAGATTCCGATACGGGACGACATTGAAATCAAGCAGTGGTACAACAAGGAATGGTGGAACAACAGCGGGGAAGCGGCATGGCCGATACTCATGGGGCAGAATCTCTATTCGATGAAGTGGCATATGTTCATAGGCGTCTGGGCGATGCAGTGGAAAAACCCCCATCCAGAAAAGGCGATAGCAGAAATAGTTCTTAAGTCAGCCTGCAAATCCGTTCCAGTCATCTGGGCGGTCACTTTGGACGACCAGGACTACTTCAAATCTCCAGATATCAAGAAGGATTTTCTGAGGCCTGAGTCCGCGCCTCCCTCCTATTTTTCAAAAAAGGAGGATATCGAAAACAAGCGTCTCTTTGACGCGATGGTCAAGTGCGGCCATGTGAAAGGCGTGAGAGAAATCAGGCTTCTCAGACCGGATTTGATTGCCGTTGACATTGACTCCGCCATAGTCGGAGGGGCTGGCATGGGCGCTGAGAAAAGCGCCAAGCTCCAGTCGCCAGAACATTTTACGATCTCATCGTCATCCGATGCTGATTTTCCAGACGGATCCCGACCTGAAAAAGTGGGACGGCACAGCTGGAAGTTCGACACAGTTTCGGTCATGTCCTTTCCTAACAACCACTTGTATTGGCATACATACTACCTCAAGCTCAAAAAGCCCCTCAAATTGGACAATCAATACCGAGTTTCAGTCTCTGGAATTCCAAACGGATTTGCAAATGATGCCGTCTTCAGCTTTTCCAAGGAAACGCAAAATCCGGCGATCAAAGTTAATCAGTCCGCGTATTCGTCGAAGGCCTCCCAGCGCTTCGCCTATCTTGGCTGGTGGGCAGGCGATCTCGGGGCGCTTGACTTCGATGAATTTGATCGCTTCGCAGTTATTGACAGATCGTCGGGAAAGACATCATTCGAGGGAAAGATCGTCCCGCGAGTTGCCACAGGCGCGGAAAAGAACACTCTTCCGGAATCGGAGGTGAGCGGGGAGAAAGTCTATGAAATTGACTTTTCTGGCTTCAATGCGCCAGGCAGTTACCAGATTGAAATACCAGGACTTGGGCGATCATGCGAATTCAGGATCGGCCCGGACGGAGTCAGGGAAAATTACAGGACTGTGATGAGGGGGTTTCTCTTCCAGCGCTGTGGATGCGAGCTCGACAGCAAGGTATGCAATCATCCCCGCCATGCCTGCCATCTGAAAAACTACGAGAGCGGTGCTCTTCTTTACGGCGTCAACGAAAAATATGAGGACGGAAAGCCGGTCCTCCAAAACAAGCCTGAAAAAGCGGGAGAGCCAGTCAAGGAGTTCAAAGGAGGATATCATGATGCGGGAGACTTTGATCTCTTCTACAGCCATCTGATCGCTCCGTCGAAAATGATCATAGCCTACGAATTTTGTCCTGAGGCGTTCAAAGACAATGACCTGAATATTCCTGAAAGCGGCAACGGTGTGCCTGACATCCTCGATGAAGCCGAATGGGGACTCAAGTTCTATGCGGACGAGCAGCTCGACGACGGGGCGATTCTGTCCGGGAGGGGAAACGGGGAGGACTACTCCTACAAGGAATGGAAGAACGAATTCAAAAAGTGGAAAGAGAGCAGGCCGGACTGGAAAAAGTACGGAGATCTGCCGCCATATGGAAATTTCTTTCCATGCTCCGCATCTTCGAACACCTTTGCCGCAGTTGCCTCGCAGTTGTCGAGAGCTCTACAGAAAATTGATCCTGAAAAATCGAAGATGTATTTGGACAAGGCTGAAAAGGCGTACCAATGGGCAAAGAAACACCAAGAAGGCTACGAAGCAGAAGGAATAAGCTACGGGAAAATCGAATTGAAAAAAGCCTGGATCTGGGCGGCTTCCGAACTTTTCAAGACCACGGGAAAAAAGGAATACGGAGACGATGTTATCACCCTTGCCAATGACAAAGAAACGCTGAAATCCCATTGGAACCAAGCCTACTCCATGCCTTTCTATCAGTGGGCATACGCCAGCTGTCCACAAACTGGAACCGATCAGAAAATCAAGGACAAATTTGTCGAAGCAATATGCAAGTCCGCAGATTCGATAGTGAAGAACAGCAACAAAAGGGCGTACAGAATGGGAAGCGGACGCGAAACAGGCGGATGGGGAAGCCTTGTGGGCGGCGGCTATTACGCTGACACCTGCATTCTTGCCTACATGCTTACGAAAGACAAGAAGTATCTTGATTCCGCATCGTTCAATGCAGACTATCAGCTGGGGGCGAATCCTCTTTCCCGCTCATTCATCACCGGACTCGGAGCAAGACCGCCTCTGCATCCTGAACTGCGTGCCTGGCTCTACAACGAAAGGGGACCATGCGAGGGCATTTCCGTCTATGGTCCTGGTGGAAATGTCAAATCTTTAGGAGATGTCTATCCTGACAGCGTACCTCTTTGGAGATGCTGGCTCGACAATCGGGTGGCGGCAATGCATTCGGAATTTACTGTCGCCAGCTCCATGGCTGAGTCCGCTCTTCTTTATGGGGCGCTTTGGGCAATCGAAAACAGACAATAGCCCCCTGTCTCAGCAGGCACTGGAAAATCGCATCGGTGCGCATGGGTGATAGAGACGATTTTTTATTCAGACCAATTTATGACCTTCAGGCCGGGAATCCGGCTGAAATGCTGGACATTGTTGGTGACAACCGCGTAATCCAGCGTCAAGGCGCTTGACCCTGTCATCAGGTCGAGGTCGGCGACGGATACTGTGCGGGATTGTAAATCCGCCTTTATCTCCCCGAAGCATGATTGCCGGAGTAATGAGCGGATTTCCTTGAGAGGCACCGTTTTTTTTGCTCGAGAATGGGAAAACGGACGAGACCGGAGAATATCTCATCGGAAAACAGAGCAGATCAACGGTGACTTTTATCCCGCATTGCTTGAGCTCTCGAAGAGATTCGAATCTGAGAACAGATTCTTCAAAATACCGAGCTGGTGCTCGGTGTTCCCAGGTAAAAGCTTTG
>DYRX01000269.1 GCA_020718525.1 Victivallis vadensis | reverse complement strand
AATCTGAATTATTAAAGAGACATAGTATCGTTATTTAGGAAACAGGACACTAGAGGGACGAATTCAATTCGCCCGCTCTGCGTTGCTGTCCAGTATTCTGATCCGACAGCTAACGTTCTTCAGTTCAATATTGAAATTCAGCATTCAATATTTATTCATTCAGCTTTTTGCCCGGATATTTTCTGGATCAGGGGCTTGAGCTTCTCGGCGATCCGGGTGTAGCATTCCTGATTCATGTGAAGTCCATCTTTCGCAAAGAGAGATGGATCCGGTTCGCCGTCAGGCTTGAGAATTATGCCGCTGATGTCGAAATAGCTTGTCCGAGCAGGATCGCTTTCACAGAATGCCTTGATCATCCCGTTGGCTTTTACCATGATGGGCCAGGTGTCCTTACGCTGAATGCTCGGCTTGATAGAGATGTATATTATTTTCGTGTCTGGCAGTTTTTCCTTCACGAGCTCTGCGTATTTTTTGAATCCTTCGAAAGGGGTTTCCGGCTTAGCCTTGAGATTTTTGCCGATGTCGTTGTCTCCTGCATAATAGACGATGATTTTTGGGTGGTACTTCAAAGTGAGCCTGTCGAAATTGTCCACCTGAAATTTTGTGGTGGTCCCTCCGACTCCCCGGCAAAGCACTGGGATTGGTGACATCTGTTCGGAGAGCTTTTTGCCTTCCCACATTGCGATGGTCGAGCTTCCGACAAACAGGACCGGGTTTTCTGGCGGAGGGCTCGTTTTATCCTTTTCCTCGAACGAGTCTATCTTTTTCAAATGCTCGAGAGCAGGATTTCTTGGCTGTGAATTTTCCTGATTTTGGTTGCCTGCCTGCGAAAATACCGCGCTTCCGCAGACCATGAGAGAGAGCATCAGACTCAGCTTGCTTTTCATTTGAGCATCCTTTCTACTGTTTTGAACTGGAACAATATATGCGTATTTCCAGAAGGCATAGCATGAGAATTGAAAAAAATGCAAATTCAACTGCCGCCTTATGGCGGGAAGCGAGGGGGAGTTTCTGCGTCTTCTGGCAAAAAAGCGCAGGCAAGCTCAGAATAAGAGCAGTCTTTGGGATTAATCGAGACCGCTTCAGAACGCTTGTATTTTCTGCAGTCGCGAACTATGTTCCAGACCGTTGTTTTTCACAATGCAGTGCACGATGCTTCCTGCTTGGCAATAGACTTGAGACTTGGCATTCGCGAGATCTAAAGATTCTCTGAACGAAATAGTTCAGCTAATCTTTACTGCGAGTCAATACTGAACAAAAGAGATGAGATGAAAGCACTTAAACCTGCTGTTTTTGGATTGTTGTGTCTGGCCTTTTTCGGATACATACTTATGGACGCTCCTAGGCGGAGGAAGCAAAGTTCAGGAAAAAAAATCCGGAGAAGGAGCTATTGCCGTCGAAGCCAAAGAGGTTTCCAAAGGGCTCATTGTTGACTCGAGACTATTCAGCGGGACAGTCCTTTCAGATGCCGAATTCACAGTTTCAGCCAAGATTTCAGGCTCGGTCAAGCAGATTTATTTCAATATTGGAGACGAAGTCAAGCTGAACGATCTGATTGCCGAGCTTGATGACGAGGAATATCAGCTTGATCTTGAGATCGCAGGCGCTGAGCTTGATGTTGCGAAGGCAAAGCTTGAAGAATCAAAAAGCAACCTTGAAATTAAAAAGAGGGATCTTGAACGGGCTCAGCTTCTTTCCGAGAGAAAAGTATTGTCTGAGGCGGATCTTGACAAGGCTCTGATGGAATACAGGTCCAAGGAGGCGGCGAACAAGGTTTGCGAAGCCGAGGCGAAGCTGAAAAAGGCCGCATACGATTCTTCGAACGTGAAGCTCGGATACACAATGATTCATGCGCTATGGTCGGAGGGAAAAGACAAGCGCTACATAGGCGAAAGATTTATCAACGAGGGAGATCTTCTCCAGGCGAACGATCCGCTTGTCAGGCTTGTTGACCTTGATTCGATGAAGGTGCAGATCAATGTCATAGAAAAAGACATCCCAAAGATTTTTTCAGGGCAGAAGACGCTGATACGGACGGATGCCTACCCTGGGAGGATTTTCGAGGGGAATGTATTCAGAATTTCACCGATTGTGATGGAGAAGTCCAGGCTCTGCACTGTGGAAATACGAGTCGGGAACAATGAGCATCTCCTGAAGCCGGGAATGTTTGCGATAGTCGAGCTGGAGTTTGGGCGGAACGAGAACGCGACGCTTGTCCCTGTCCAGGCGATTGCTAGAAGAGGAGACTTGACCGGCGTTTTTCTTGTTGGCGAAAAGGATGCCACCGCAAGATATGTGCCAGTGAAAACTGGAACTAGCAACAAGGAATTCGTAGAGATCTGCGATCCTCCAATTTCAGGTCTTGTCGTCACCCTGGGGCATCATTTGCTCGAGAGCGGGACAAAGACAATCATCTCAAACGAAAAGACTCGCCCGAAAAAATGAATCTGCCAGAATTTTCAGTTCGGCACCCTATATTTGTGACGATGCTGGTTCTGATCGTTCTGATACTCGGCGGAATATCGCTGTGGCGCATTCCAATAGATCTCATGCCTGACATTTCCTATCCTATGCTCAGCATTTCAACCGAATATGAAAATGCGAGCCCCGAGGAAATTGAGGAGCTGATCACAAAGCCTGTCGAGAGGGCTGTGAGCTCGGTTCCGGGAGTTGAAGAAGTTTCCTCCACATCCATCGAGGGGGACAGCCGGGTCTCAGTGCTTTTCGCACACGGAACAAACCTGGACGAGGCCACCAACGACATAAGAGACCGCCTTGACAGGGTCATATCGTCTCTGCCAGAAGACGCAGAACGCCCGATGATCCGCAAATTTGATCTTTCATCCTTTCCCGTGATGATACTCGGGGCGGCGGCCAAGCTCGATCCAGTTCAGATGAGGACCATGGTTGACGAGCAGATCAGATACCGCATCGAAAGGGTTCCTGGAGTTGCCTCTGTTGACGTCAGAGGCGGACTTGAACGCGAAATACACCTTGATTTCGATGTGCACAAGCTGATATCTTCGGGCATTCCGCTCGACTCCATCATACAGAAGATCAAGGAGGAAAATATAAACCTTCCCGCAGGTCTTCTTGAAAAGGGCAATCTGGACGTGAACGTCAGGACTCCTGGAGAATACACGAGCATCGAGCAGATAAGGAACACGGTCGTTGCAAATCATGAAAGAAGCCAGACCACCGTCGGAGATCTTGCCGAGGTCAGGGATTCCTGGCTCAAGGTCAGGCGCATTTTCACCGTAGGGGGGGAAGAAGGGCTGAGGCTTTTTGTCTACAAGCAGTCGGACAAAAACACGGTCGCGGTTGCGGAGGGCGTCACGAAGGAGCTCGAAAACATACGGCGCGACTTCCCGCAGTTGAAGATGTTCACGATAATTGACTCTTCTAAATACATAGAGAGATCCATAAACAATCTGGGCTTTGCCGCAGTCGCGGGGGGCGTTCTTGCAATTCTTATTCTGCTGTTTTTCCTGCGCAACATTAGAAGCACGGCAATTATTTCTGTCACAATTCCAGTTTCGATTGTGGCGACATTCACCCTTGTTTACTTCAACGGGCTGACGCTGAACATAATGACCCTTGGCGGGCTTGCGATGGGGGTGGGAATGCTTGTTGACAATGCGATAGTGGTTCTTGACACAGGGAGGAGGGTGAGCTCGGCGAAAAGGCGGCGGTCAACGGCACGGGAGAAGTTTCTTCCGCAGTCATTGCGAGCACTCTTACGACCGTCGTTGTTTTTATTCCAGCGATCTTTGTGAGGGGCATCCCAGGAATTATGCTTAAACAGCTTGCATTGGTGGTGAGCTTTTCCCTTTTATGCTCGCTGATGGCGGCGCTGACCCTCGTTCCAATGATGAGCTCCATCTTCATGGCGGATCCCAGAACGCTCCATAGAGGGCTTTTCGGGAAAATTTTCAACCTGAGCGAGCGCATTTTTCTCCTTGTTGAAAACGAATACAAGCAACTGCTCGCATACGCCTTGTCTCACAAATTTATTGTCTGCATCGTTTCCGTTTCGATATTTGCGGCGACGCTTCCTCTTTCAAAATATGTCGGATCTGAATTCATGCCAGCAAGCGATGAAAGCGAAGTCCGAGTGGAGCTCGAGCTCGAACTGGGCTCGCGCCTCGACGTTGTCCATGACGCATATAAAAAAGTCGAGGAGACGATAAGGGAAAGCGTCCCCGAAGCCTTGTGCATTGCCGGAAGCGTGGGAGGGAGCGGGTTCCGCGCCGGCGGCGGGCATACCGCCGAATTCAGAATCCCTCTCGTCGAGAGAGGAAAAAGAAAGCGCTCGAGCGAAGAAGTTGCGTCGTCTCTCAGGGGGAAACTGAAGAAGATTCCTGGCGTAAAAATCAGAACCCGCCCCGGACAGGGGCTCTTCTTCATGAGGCTGGGCAATGAAAACCAGGGCAAGATCCTCGTTGAAGTCAGGGGCTATGATTTCGATGTCGGGGACGAGCTCGCAAGGCTTGTTTCGGAAAAAATGAAGGAAGTGGAAGGAATTGAAGAGATCAAGGTCAGCCGCGAAACGGGTGTTCCTGAGGAGATGATAAACATAGACAGATCAAAGGCTTACGACATGAAATTGTCGGTGTCCAAAATTGCAAACGCTCTTCAGACTGCAATCACTGGAACAGGCGCAGGCTACTTCCGCGAAGGCGGAAACGAATACAAGATCGTAGTCAAGGTCAAGGATGCCGACAGAATGAGGATAGGTGACATTCTGGACTTGAAAATAAGCAACGGCGAGGGCGATCCTGTCGTGCTTAAAAACGTCGTCACCACGACTCCTCGCTACGGATCTGTCAAGATTGACCGTAAAAATCAGGAGCGCATCATAAGCGTCTCAGGTGAACTGGCTGGCAGGGATCTTGGAGCTGTCACCGCCGAGCTGAAACAGAAGCTCGACTCGATCCCCTTGCGCAAGGATTTCAGCGTCATCATAGGCGGAGACTATGACGAGCAGAAAAAGGCTTTTGCAGAACTGATGGTGGGTCTGGCTCTTGCGCTCTGCCTTGTCTACATGGTGATGGCATGCCAGTACGAATCGCTCAAAGATCCTCTCATCGTCATGTTTTCCGTGCCCTTCGCGGCGACAGGAGTCATACTGACGCTCTTTCTCAGCAGAACGACTTTCAATATTCAGAGCTACATCGGCTGTATCATACTCGGGGGCATCGTCGTGAACAACGCGATAATCCTGGTTGACCACATTAATCTTCTTAGGCGAAGGGATGGAATGCCACTGGCGGAGTCTGTCAAGGAGGCTGGAAAAAGAAGGCTTCGTCCAATTCTCATGACAACGCTTACGACAGTGATAGGGCTTTTCCCGCTTGCTCTCGGATTGGGAGACGGAGGTGATGCCCAGGCGCCCATGGCGAGGGCTCTCATCGGGGGGCTGACGAGCTCGACGCTGATAACTCTTGTCCTGATTCCAGTCGTCTACTACATTTTTGAAAACCGCGGATCAAATGCGGATGACGTCTAATCAAAGCCCTGAGAACCACTTGCAATTCGCTCCTGAATTCATATTTTCCGCCATGTGCATGACTACGCATGAGAGCCGTTATATATGCTACTAAGAGTATCCTATTATTCTATATGGCGATGCATCTGGAAAACAATGCGTTCGAACCCCAGT
>DYRX01000268.1 GCA_020718525.1 Victivallis vadensis | reverse complement strand
TCCATTTGTGGCTGAAAAGCATGGAAACGGCAAAAAGCACATAGAAGAACATTTCATAGTTCATAGTCCATCCCAAAAAGAGGAGAGGACATATGAACTCCCCCTTTTTGTATGGTATGAAAAAAAGAGATTTGAGCAAATCTCCAAAACTTCAGACTTCTTGAGCCGTACAGGGAAAATTATAACCTTATGGAAAATACATATGTTGGATTTGTTTCAATCGGGGTCGGAGTCGCTATCGGAATCGGAATCGATGCATGGGAATAATATTCGATCCCGATTCCGACCCCGACACCGATAAATCCCAACAACAGCAATTTCCACGAGTCAGGAACTCTGAATTTCAATCCCTTTCCTAAAGAGCCAGTTGCAAAAGTCAGAAAGATAATCCGGCGGAACTGCTTAGGTCAACATCATACCGAGCTGGGGCTCGGTGTTCCCAGGGGGGCTTATCTTAGCTCCTTTCAGTTAGCAAGAAGTTTGGCTCTGCTCCGCGTCAAGGGGACAGATTATTCACTTCCTGCGAAAATTCATCCGCAAGGGACTCCGCCGCCGCTCGATCGGAAGCCTCGGCACTGATCCTGATTATAGGTTCGGTGTTGGAGGATCTTGCAAGAATCCATCTGTCAGGCCAGTCGAGCCTGAAACCATCAAGGGTGTTTGGCTTCAAGTCCGAATATTTTTTCTTCAGAATACGCAATATTTCCTGGGAGCTTGCGCCGCTATGCGTCCTGATCTTTCTTCTGACCATGTGATACTGGGGGAGTCCGGCATTCAGTTCGGATATGGATTTTCCGCTTTCCGCCATCATTTCCAGAATAAGCGCCATTCCGCCGAAGCTGTCCCGGCACGGATGAATCGCAGGCCAGATGACTCCGCCACTGCCTCCCTCGCCACCCGCAACAGCTTTTTTTGAGATAATTTCCGAGGTCACATTGATCTCTCCGACTTTTGTGTAGAACAATGGGCATGACGCCTGCGACGCGATGTCCTCAACGGCTTTTGTCGTGTCTAGGTTGACAATGACGTTGCCCTTGCGTTTTTTGACGATCTGCGAGAGCGCTAGGGCGAAAGAATACTGTTCTCCGACCGTTTTTCCGTTTTGGTCAACGATAGTGAGCCGATCGGCATCCGGATCCTGCGCAAAGCCGACGTCGCAGTGCTCTCTTTTCACTATTTCGCAAAGCTCTCCGATATTTTCAGCGACCGGTTCGGGCTTTCTACGGAAAATTCCGTCGGTTTCGGTGTTGATTGCGACGCTTTCGCAGGCGAGCTCTGAAAGGAACTGCTTTATAAATGGGGCGCCAGCTCCGTTGCAGGAATCAACTGCAACTCTGAACCCCCTTTTTTTCAGGGCGTCGAGATTGATCTTCTCCAATATGCGCGCCTTATGGATCTCGAAAGCTCCGTCCGAACGCTTCGGCTCTTTGTAGTCGTTTTCGGAAAGAAATCCGTTGCCGGGCTGATTGTAGATATCAATCAGTTCGGATGCCTCGACATTGTTGAGGAAAACACCAGCACGGCTTATGAACTTGAGGGCGTTCCATTCGATAGGATTATGGCTGGCGGAAATGACGATTCCTCCATTGAGCTTCCAGGCGTCAACCGCAATCTGGGCACTGGGAGTCGGCATAATTCCAACGAGAACAGGCCTGACACCGACTGATATCAGACCAGAAATGACGGCATGTTCGAAAATTTCTCCGTGCGGACGGCTGTCCCTGGCGATCAGGACGGCTCCGCCTCCGACGTATTGCCCGAACGCGCTTGCGAAATTCGCAACAAGCGAGGGAGTCAGGGAGTCTCCGGCAATTCCTCTTACTCCACTGACGCTTATTTTGAGGTTCACAGCCATGCTCATGATTCGACAAGCCTTTCTATTATGGTCCTCAGTTCGGAGGCTCTCTCCTCGGCTTCGTCCTTTGTCTTCCACTCGACAATAAGACGGATTATGGGTTCCGTCATTGCCGCACGCAGGTGAATCCAGCCGTCCGGCCAGTCGAATCTGAGTCCGTCTTCCTCGCTGAGAACGGCGCCTTTGAAATGAGTTCTGAGTTTTCTGATCAGTCCGTATGCATGAGATGACGGGCAATTGACTTTCTTTTTGATGATGTGGTATCTTGGCATTTCATCAACCAGTTCGGAAAGGGTTGCGTTTTTTGCCGCCATCGCATCGAGTATGAGTATCATCTCAAGGAAGGCGTCGTAGCCTGCCACTGCATTGCTTGCCGCGATACTTCCACTTCCGTCTCCGGCGGCGAGTGCTCCGGTTTCAAACATCTTGTCAACGGCGAAAGCCTGTCCAACCTTGGTTTTCAGAAGGCGGCACCCATGCCTTGCGACCGTCTCGTCAATAGTTCTTGTCGAACAAAGATTGCTGATGATCAGAGAGTCCTCGGGAGCCCGTCGCAGGATGCTCAGCAAAGCCAATGGGAAGCTGTATTCTTCGGAGAGAGTTTCTCCGCTGTCGCTCACGAGTGCGGCCCGGCTCATGTCGCTATCAAAGACAAAGCCTGCCGAAGCCTTCAAATAGCGCATGATTGATTTGACCTGGACACTGCTCCGCGGACGAGGCTCGGGATCGTGCGGAAGGACTCCAGAAAAATTGTCGTTGATGGGGATCATTTCGATGCCGAGCCTTTGGGCGAGAGCGGGACCTAGCCGGGATCCGGAGCCATTGCAGAAATCTGCGACAACTCTGAATTTTTGCCGCCGTATCGCGCTTTCGTCAACAAGAGATGCCAAAAGATCCAGGTATTCGTCTGAAATCTCCTCGCCAAGAGCGAGAAGCTTTCCCACCCTGTCCCAGGAACGAAGCGCGTAGCGTCTGTTGTGGTATATGTCGAGGAGCTCCTGAGTGCGGATGCTGTTGAGGTAGGCACCGTTTGAACCGATCGGGACGATCGCATTCCAGTCGGCAGGATGATGTCCGGCACCTACGAGCAGTCCTCCGGAAGCTCCCTTGTGTCTCACTAGGAACTGTAGAAGCGGAGCAGGACAGATTCCAGCATCCAGAACATCGCATCCACAGCTCAGAAGCGATGAGACTGCGGCGTGATAGAGCATGGGCGAGGAAAAACGGCTGTCGCGACCGACTATGACAAATCCTCCGTCAAGATATGTCGCGAACGCCGAGACGAAATCAATCGCGATGATGGGATTGATGCCGCTCCCGACCTTTCCTCGCAGACCTGCCGAACCTATCCTAAGAAATTGCATCCGATAAAAAGATTCCTCTTCAAGATTTTCCGCATCTGTTTTCGGCTTGAAAGCCCGTTTTCCGCATCTAGTCCGGCGCTTTTCAAAAAACGTCCCGTGCCTCTTCCGGGACTATATACTGGAAGCCGATATAATTCCAGTCAAGCTTATTTTTCAGATTGATTTACGGAAAATAGATGCTACTTTAAGGAACATTGCAATTGATTTGACTGTCCAAGCTGGAACGCGACTTTTAGATAAGATTTCAAAAATCGGGCATAGATGACGGAACAGAGTTCCAGGCTGGCTGTTTTTTCAGATTGCATCATATCTTGAGCGGAGAGGAGAGATGATGCTTTTTGCTCCACGCCTGACCGAATCGCAGTTGGAAGGGCATTGCGGTCCCTGCAGTCTTTCCACCTGCCTGTATATTCTTGGGATAGAAGCGACTCAGAGGGAACTGGCCAAGGCGGCCGGCTCTCCGTCCAAAATATATATGGATGGCGTTGACGAGAACAAGATCAAGCGCGCCGCGTGCGCCTATGGAGTGAAGACCTCCTTTCTTTCAGTCTCAAAAAAGCATGGTTCCGAAATCTTTTTCTCGAAACTGCTGAAGCATCTCGAAAAGGGGCTTCCTGCGATTCTTTGCGTCTGGGATTTTTCCCACTGGATCGCCGTAATAGGCTATCTCAAGGAAAAAGACAAATTCATCATCGTAGATCCGAGAAACAAGAACAGCATATACAATCTGTACTCCAAGAACTATCTTTCCAAGGTCGCCTGGAACGAACCGGACGAGAAAGACCGCTCCGGGGAGCCACCTCAGTATTTTTCGATACTGCTGAGTCGCAAGGACAGAAAAGCACCTAAATGGAAGATAACCGAGTCTTGGCTCAGGCTCTGCGAAAAAGGATCCGACGACACCGCCGACAACATGGCGAACGATCTGCTGGAGATAGCGCAGAGAGCTTCGCCCGTCGGCAGAAAGCCTGCAAAAGGCTTCTACATGACCCAAATTCTCGACCAGTATGAGGATCTTACCATAGACACCGTCAGCCACTGGGTCGGCAGTTCCGTCGTGAGCAAAAATGATCTCCGCGCCTTCTACGAGGACTACAAGGTCGTCGCCGCCTCTACAGCGATCAGACTGCCAAAAAATGCCGACAATATGGCGCTCATATCCCAGATCACGACGCTCCTGACCTTCTACGCCTGCCACGGAAGAATCTGATTTCGAAAGAGTTAAGCTGAGTGTCTAGTGTGTCGTCCATTAAATCCGTTGGATTAAATTATGCCTGTTATTTCCGCCGCCAAGACGACGGAACTGCGCATTTTCATCTTCAGGAAAGACTGCCAGGCTCCGCCGGGTGCAATGCGCTTATGATACTGTGTATCTAGTTTATTTTAAGGTACTTATAAAGATTATATATGAAATGCACAATCAGAAGGACAGGATCCGGAAAACTGGCTTCTGATTACATAACTCCTTGCGGCTATATTACATTATTTGTTGATTATCAATATGATATGACGATTTTATCGAATATATGGAAAAAAAATGAAAAAAAAAATGAAAATGCCGTTGCAATATGATTTCTAGGGGCTATTTTCTATGCCGTTCACATAAAAAATGGGGAAGCTTTCATTCAGGGCTAGACAAAAAAAGGAGGTTTTTTTTGATTTTAGATTTGAAATGACTGCAGGTGCTGTTATTTTAGCGGGGTTGACGGATTTTCAAGGACAAATAGAACAGACGATAACAACGTAAGGAGAATGGAAAGATGAAGATGAAGATGATGGCGGCGGCGGTTGCGGGATTGGTTCTCGCAAGTTTCTCGGCGAGTGCACAGAATTTTATCGTGTACAAGACGAGCGCATCGGTTACACCCTTCAATCAGGATGGATCCACGACCGATGGGAAAATCAAAAAGTTCAAAGTCACGACCTACACTATCGTTGACACAAAGGTAGAGACCGACAACGTGTACAGCATTTGGTTTGGCAAGGTTGGCAAGGCTAAGGTTGTCGCAGGCAGAGTGACGACTGACAACGGCGACCCGGCTTTCAATGACTACCGCGACATGTTCCGTGGTTATGACACCATGACGATTACCAACAAGGGGGGTTCCACTGGTTTCTGGACGAGCATCGAAGGCACGATTGGAGACTCAGGATTTGGACAGTTCTACAGTGGTAAAGTTAATTCGAAAGGTCTCTTGACCCCCCTCAAAGGTGCATACATTTGGTATAACCAGACTGGAGCAGATGGTAAGGCGTTCACAAGTGGCAATAGTAGCGTGACTGTCAACAGAAGCCTCACGTATGACAAGAAGATGACTGGGTTTGTTGCTGCTGCCACCACGATGCAGGAAGCCTCCAACTTGGTTGTTCAGAACATGAAGGGCTATGCTTCACTCTAAGCTTTGATGCTAAGTAGAAGAATTAAAACCCCGGCGAATGCCGGGGTTTTTTATTTTAATCGTATATGA
>DYRX01000564.1 GCA_020718525.1 Victivallis vadensis | reverse complement strand
TTAAATCTTCCTGAGTATTGTCATATTTAAGATAGTCATTTCTTCTATCAGTTCCAACAGCTTCTTGTAATTTTCCGAATATTCCCTGGCCAGCGCCTCTTTCTTCCTTCCAAGATAGATGAGATGTGTCTTCTTGTCTTTGTTCAAGGAGAAATACGGCTGCTTGTTCCTCGTACCGATGACAACAACCGTTCCGCGCATCACCGGACCAATCTTTGACATCTCCTTACGGACATTTCTGATTTTTCTTCTGATTTCCTTCAATTCCTTTGTTTCCATCGCTTGACTCCTTTGCTGTTGTAAACTATGCTATATAGCATAGTTTAAACCAAAAGTCAAGAGGAAAAAGGATAAATGGAAGAAAAAATCGGAAAAATTTTCAGAAGTCTGCGTCCGGCCTTTTCGAGAGAGGCTCCATTTTCGCTGTTCATCATTGCGGTGATCGGGATAATGCTGAGGGACGACACCTACGGCGTCACATCGATAGTAAGGGTGTTGTCTCTGGATCCCTCGGTATATCACTGCCTGCTCAATTTGTTCCACTCTTCCGCCTGGAACAAGGATCGCCTGCTTATGAAATGGACAGAATTTGTCATAGCCGAGGGCATGGCCCACGAGGTGAACGGACGGGGCGTCCTTGTGGCCGACCACACGAAACAGCCAAAGGATGCCCGGAAGATGCCGGAAGTAACCACCATGAGGCAGGATTCCGAGACCTCGTCGAAACCTTCATATTTCAGAGGGCACCACTGGGGATTCATTGCGCTTGTCTCATGCAGGCTCGCGAAATTCGTGGCGATTCCGATATGGGGCGAGATACATCGAGATTCAGGGGAAGAGAGCCGTTCGGTAAGGCTTCTGGGGAAGGTAGTGGAGCTGGCCTCGCAAACCGGAAAATCTTTTTATCTTGTACTTGACGCATTCTTTTCTGTCGGCCCGGTTATTGCGACGGCGATGAAATCGAACGGTGCCGTCCATGTGCTTACCAGGGCGAAGAAAAATGTCACGGCATACGAAATCCCGGTGCCGTGCAGGAAAAGGAAAAGGGGCAAACCGAAAAAATACGGGCGCAAGAAAAAACTCATCTGCCTGTTCGACATGCAGAACTCAGTGTTCGAGTATGCAAGGGTTCAAGTCTACCAGAAGGTCGAGACAATCAGGTACATGACCTTGGATCTTATGTGGAAGCCGGTGAAGGACAAGGTAAGATTTTTCCTGGTCGAAAC
>DYRX01000267.1 GCA_020718525.1 Victivallis vadensis | reverse complement strand
TATTTGAGAGTAAATCACATGAAATATTCTCTCACAAAGGCACAGAGGCACAAAGATTTCACCTGGGAACGCCGAGCACCAGCGTAAATACTGAACTTTGTCGTTCAGCAAATCTTTACATCTCGGTATCTGGAAGAGAGCTGACAAGCCGACAGGATGTCGGCGTTCCCATCCTAAATCTGACTGTAAACTTTTTCCATTCAATATTCGTTATTGAATTTCAGTATTCAATATTTTTCCTGCGTTGGTGTTCAGCCTTCAGGCTGTCCTTATTTCTTCTTTTTACTTATGCAATTCGCATTTATCACTTAGCAATCTCGGCTCAAAAAAACGGTTGAGACCGTTCAAAAAGATCCATGGACGCAGGATGCACTAAAAACGGCGAAAAGCAAAGAAAACCGTAGCAAAAACCCGTAGCAAATGGCTTTTTTCGGGTGTTTTGGATTAGAAGATGAGTCATAAGTTGTTGATTATAAATGGCATCCCCAAGGGGATTCGAACCCCTGTTACCAGGATGAGAACCTGGTGTCCTAGGCCTCTAGACGATGGGGACAGGACAGGCGGAAGAATACCATGATGCGGGACAATTGCAAGAGGAGCCTTTCATTTACCAGTGAAAAAGAGTCAGCAGTTGACAGACAAACGAATTGAATTAGTCCCTTCATAATGCGGAAAATGCCGCACACTGGAGGGATACTGCCTGCAGTGCCAGTTTTCCCGAGTAAAAATCCAGGAGCGTTTTTACTAGGAAACACGTGGAATACGCGAGAAATATTTACGGTCAGAATTTTTTTATGGGAACGCCGACATCTTGTCGGCTCTCTTCCAGAGACCGAGCTGGTGCTCGGTGTTCCCAAGTGAAATCTCTGTGGCTTTGTGCTAGGACAAGTTCTTGTCTCTTCATCTTCGCGGCGATCATTCGCCGCAGAGCGGCCATTCAAGCAGGTCTGGCAATCCTGCCCGACAGCTTTCTTTTCCGAATGGTGGGCTGAATCGCGTCCTATTTTTCCGTTCCTTCCTCAGACGACATTCATGTCGCCATTCGGTCGGAACAATAAAATCCAATCCCAAATCTTGCTCGTCAAAATGTAAATTCTCAACCTAAATGAGTATAAAGTCGTCTGGCAGACATTCTTCAGTCTAAAGCGCAATAAGATTCCAGCCAGCTCCATTCTTATATACGCTCCCCGAGCTTATCAGCGACAGACCGTTCATTAGATATACGAGTGTCTTCCTTGTCTCGGCGTTTTCCCACAGCATGTCGTATTTCCCGTCGCCGTTGAAGTCTAGTGTGTCTGCAACGATCCATTTTCTAGAGGGATTTACGTCTTTCAGTGTGTATACGACAGCGCTTGAAGACGGTGTCTTTCCATTCATGAGATGAATTGCACCTAATCCTTCGAGCTCATGCTCCCAGAGAATGTCAGTTTTGCCGTCTCCATTGTAATCCGCTCCGTTCACAATCTTCCAGGCAAGGTCGCTTTTAGTATAAGAAATGCCGCTTTCAGGCAGAAGTGCCGTTCCGTTCATCAGATAGACATAGCCAAATTTTCCATCGGTGCTTTCCCAGAGGATGTCCGTCTTCGAATCGCCGTTGAAATCTCCGAAAAGCTTCAGATTCCATACAGGGCTTTTCGAATATATTGTCGCCTCGGAGCTGACAGTGGCGCCATTCATCAGGTAGAGATTCCCTTGGACTCCATTGATTTCCCAGAGAATATCGGACTTTCCGTCTCCATTGAAATCCGCCGCCTTTCTGACGAGCCACCCAAATCCTGCCTTAAGGGAATGGGTGGAGGAAACGTCTGCTCCGTTCATGAGATAAATGGCGGAGGATCCGCTCTGGGAATGGGACCAGAGAAGATCGTCTTTGCCATCGCCGTCAAAATCTGCGCAGTCTTCGACTTTCCATTCACCGCCTTTGTATATGCTTCTGGCGGAGAGGATTGATGCTCCATTCATGAGATAGACGAGAACCTGTCCGCTGATCTCGTGCTGCCAGAGCATGTCTGTCTTGCCATCGCCATTGAAATCTGCGAAATTCGCGACAATCCAGTTTTTGTCCGCCTTGTCGTAGACGCTTGTCGCAGGGGAAGCTGTGATTCCGTTCATGAAATAGACGAATCCGTTTTCGACGGGGCTTTCGCAGATCACGTCGCTCATTCCGTCCCCGTCAAAATCGTTCGGGCTAGTTCTTGTGAAATTCGCAGTTATATCCATGTCCGATACGACATTGTCCAATGTCAGCGGATTTTCCGTGCCGACGAAGTCTCCGCTCCAGCCGATGAAATGCCACCCGTTCTGAGCCACGGCTTCGACAGGGCTCGAATCGCTTCCCGAGGGAATGACTTGAGTCTTCGATCCGGAAATGCTTCCGCCAGCGGAGGATGCGAAGGCGATCAGGCAGTCAGGACTGCTTCCGACGGTGACGTAGGCTTCTGGTGAAAAGTCGTCCGCATTCTCCCAGTTCTGCCCCAGATTTGCAATGTATGCGCTCATCTTGTATCGTCCCGGCGTTTTTCCGGGGAGAGATATTGATGCGTCTGAAATTTTGCCGATGCCGGCTGTCACAGCCTGCCTGAAATGCGCGAGCCACTGATTGGAGGAGTTAAATATGTCAATTTGAATCTCCTTGTCGCCTGTGGCAGAATAGCTTATATGGAATGTGAAATTGTCGTCTGCTCCGATTTCCTCCCTGATTGGAGATGAAAAAACAATGTTCTGGTCGGGGGAGCTAGTCATTGCAACTGGGAAGTCGGCGGCTCTGGCAAAGGGATTTTCCCAGTTCCCGGCCGAAGCATCCATGTATGCCTGGACAAGATGCTGTTGACCGAGGGTTGCGGAAGCCAGGACAGAAAATTGGATTTCTACCGTTCCCGTTCCTGGAGGCACAAGGGTCTGCGCGCCGCCCTGCCATGTCCATCCATTGGGATTCATCAGATTAACCACGATATATTTGGAATCGCCTGCGTCATTGAAGTAGCGGAGTGATACATGGGCGGTCGAGCCAGGTGAAAGCGCAGGTTCTGCTCCAAGAATCCTGAGTTTCCCTGCGAAATTCGCAGATATTGAAGCACCTGCGGCATCCAGGACGCTGACTGTCGTGTTTGCGCTTTCCGTCGAAGCTATTGTCGCGTTGCCGCTCAGTTTTGTCCAGCTCGTGAATCTGTATCCGGATGATGGCGTCGCGCTGATGGCGGTCGGGGAAGAGATGCTCACGCTGTAGGCGCCCGAGGCGGGAATAGTAGTCCCAGAGGAACTTGGAGAGGAGGAAATGTTAAGCGTCGCGGTGCTTGCAAGTTCTTCGGAGTAGCTGAGATTGTCCACATAGAGTCCGGCGCTTGTTCCCTGTCCCTGAGCCAGGACGGACACTTTGACAGCGCTTGTCTGGGCGGGCGCAGTCCCCTCGACATCAAATTTCCGCCAGCTTGTTCCGACAGCGCCGGTGTCTGTAAAGTTTTCACCGAGTTCAGTCCAGTTCGAATCATAGAATTCAAGCTTGATCTGAATCGCGCTCGCAGTGTAGCCGCTCCCCCTCATGAAGTATGCGCCTGCGGAGCAGGTCGAGCCTGGCGAAGCGGCCAGCGTCTGGCTCCAGCTAGTGTTTGGCGTTGAGGACCAGTTCTGCATTATTCCTGACCAGCCGTCTCCGTCCTGGCTTGACCAGTTTTTCCTCTGCGCGCCATTGTTTTCCCGGGTCCAATACTGGGCTCCATCGTCAGTTCCAGTTCCCCCGTTCGAGTCATTCAGAAAGCTGGGATTGCGCAATGTCCTCGACGCCTCGATGAAATTTGCCTGAACTGTCGCGCCGGAGGAATCAGTGAGGGTCGCGGTAGTGCTTGCGGAGCTTGCACTTCCAATCGTCGCGTTTCCAGCCGTAACTGTCCAGCTTGAGAAAGACTTTCCAGCGGAGGGTGTTGCGACTATGCTTGTAGCCTCGTCCTGCTCGACGTTACGCATTCCAACTGCCGGGCTTGTCGTGCCTGCGCCCGACGGAGAAACCGCCATTGTGAGCGGAGACGGATTGACGAGGGGCCACTGCACTCCCATCCCGTCAATCGCCGTCTTGAGATGGTTTGCCAGCGTGGTATGGCCCGCCAGATTGGGATGCCAGTCCAAACCAAGTTCGCCGCTCGCAAGGCTTTTGGTCGCATATGTGCAGGAGTTTGCCACCGCGACGTTTTGTACGTAGGAGTGCCAAGTCTGAGTGCTTCCGAAAGTGCAGAGCAGAAATTTTGCGGAAGGATAATGCGATTTAAGATTGGTGATAAGCTCGGTGTAGGCCGTCTCGAACTGCTCCTGAGTCGGAATCTCGCTTTTTGCCCAAGTTGCGAAATCGTTGATTCCCAGAGATATGATGACAAGCTGTGGAACAAAATTAGCATAAGTATATGATATGCCGGAATTTGCAAATATCGTCTGATTGATCCTGTTTCTCATCGAGTCCGAGGGCGAGATGTTGTCGTTCTTGCAGTAAACACCATATCCGGATCTGGCGATCACTTGCGCCGATGCTCCGTAATGCCTCGCCAACTGCCTACCGTAGGAAATGTAGTTGTCGTCATATTGAAGCTTCTCCGTGTGTGTTCCGCTTTTTGCCGCCCCGACATAGGACGCGCCATAGCCGACAGTGAACGAATCCCCAATGACAAGGATTTTTCTTGAAGGCGCAGTGTCCGGTGCCACGAGGGTCTTTCCAGAACCAAGGACAAATCCCTCAAACTTCGTTGTGGGAATCCCCCAGTCCTCTTCATTCTTCTTGGATATTTCAACAGTATGCTCTCCGTCAGCAAGGCCGCTTGCGACCGTGTAGGTCTGGCTCCCGCTCGTGGAAGCTACGATGTCTGAGACAGGTGTGCCGTCAATGAACGCCCTGAACCTGTAGGTCGCTCCACCATTGTTGAGAATGACTCCGACGCTCGTTCCCTGAAATTTCGCTTTCACTGATGTCCCCGGCCAGTCGAATTCCGGAGTCGAAGCTATCGCAGTGTTGAAGCGTCCAAGATACTGAATATTCGAATCAGTTGCAGGAATGATGTCCGCCCCGGCTTCCACCGAGATTAATGCCGCAAGAGCCGCCGCCATTCCGATGAGAGATGTCATTTTCATTTTTCCGCCCTTTATTTTGAGTTTATTGAAAATCCTACGCTGTCCAATCGGAGCAATGTCCTGAACTCCTTTGCCCAAGATTATAATGCAACCGGTTGCATTTGTCAAGTGGGGCTGGCTGGAAAAGGTGATATTTTTTTGAGAGGGGCAAGTTCTAAGGGGCTATTGCGAAATAACTTTGACATTTGCCGCCAAGGATATTGAGCTGATTTTTCTGACATGAAGGAGGAGCATGCCGAGACATGCCGCGACTGAACGGTGGGAAAAGCGGTCAGGGACTGGCGCCCTCTGGCGCCCCTGAATTCCAAAAAAAAGTGAGGCGCACTTGAAATCCTGCAAAATTAATGCTACAATCTGATTAAACGGGTTAGCATTATAATATGGCGATATTATGAAAATACGGGTTAGCATGACGGAAGAGGGAGGGAAAAGACTAGGCAGACGAGATGTTGCCAGGCTTGCGGGCGTAAGCATGACAGCGGTGACGCATGCATTGAATGGCACCCCTGGAATCAGAATGAGCAAGGGAACGAAGGAAAAAATCAAGCATGTCGCCGAGTCCATTGGCTACCGTCCAAGTTTCATGGGCAGAGCTCTTGTTT
>DYRX01000033.1 GCA_020718525.1 Victivallis vadensis | reverse complement strand
GTATTTCTCCAAAGAAGCGCTTTTGGCACGGAAAGAGCGCGATCGGCTAAAAACGTTGAAAAAGCCACACAAAGATATTTCCTATCAGTCTATGCACGCAGGATTCCTTGATTTTTGCGAAACAGATGCTATTTGTTCATACCGTCTTAAAATTTTGTATATATATAGGAGTGAACAGATATGAAATTTAGGAATCTTGCGTTTGCGTTTTTCGCTTCATTGGGGACGCTTTTTCTTGGAGCCTGCTCGACATCCGTGATGGAGGTTGACGGATCTTCAGAGGGAAATTCGACTGTCAATTTCAAGAACAGTCCGGTGGATGTCAATGTCTTAGACACTAGGAGTCGCTTTGTGGGAGGCCTCCTCCAGGTTAATCTTGAACTTGAGTCCGGACGGAGCAGGACTTACCGTCTCGAGTATAAATTTTCCTGGTATGATTCTGCTGGCATGGAAGTTGACTCTGCACGCTCGGCGTGGATTCCGCTCTACATGAACGGGCGCGAGGTGAAGACCATACAGGGGCTTGCTCCCAATCCTTCGGCGAAAAGCTTCAAAATCAGGATCCGCGAGTCAGACGACGATTGAATTGAAATATTGAATGCGGAATGCAAAAGATGACCTGAACACCCTGCTCAACGGTTGCGCTTAAAGAGCTTGCATACGCTGGTCAATCTCCGAGCGCCTCGCCTTCAGATCCGGATTTTTCAGGGTCAGCTCGATATATTTCTGGTAGAGTTTTTTTGCCACATCTTTCTTGCCCATGTGCAGGTCGCAAAGAATGGCAAGATTCAGAACTGCGGAAGGATTGTTCTGACTGCTTTTATAGGCTTGAACGAGGTACTCGTAGGCTTTTGGGTAGTCCCCCTTCATGGCATAGGCGTATGCGATCTCGTTGAACGGCTCGCTTTTTCCAGCATATCTGCCGCCGCGCGACAAGGGCAGATAGTATCGGATTGCGTCGTCGTAAAGACCTGTATTCTGCGAGGCTTTTGCGAGGAGAATGACGGTCTCCTGATTTCCCGGAGAAATTCGGAGGGCGCTTTTAAGCGGACCAAGCGCCTCTTCGCAGTGCTGAGCGAGCACTAGCAGGCGTCCTAGATGAAACTGAGCCGGGAAATTGTCCGGATCGAGGCGAACTGCCGCTCTTGCCGATTCGACGGCATCGTTGATGTGTCCGCTTTGTTCCGATGCAAGGGCGAAAATGACTCTGGCATTAGGGTCTTCCGGGTACGCCTTGACAGCCTTGTATGCCTTGGACTTCGCCAATTTCCAGTCCGCTCCGGGACCAGATGCAGTGGAAATCAGGTCAGAAATCATCGCGTCGTTGGACGGGGGGGGGGAAATCTTTCCGCAGGACGGAAGGAGAGAAAGAACGCAAAAGCAAGCTGTTGCAGTGAAAAGTCTTGCAGTTTTCTCTCTGCGGAGAAGCAAGGCGAAAATGTAAGAATAATGCTTCAAAAGGAATCTCCTGAAAAAATGTAACTGCCCTATTTTCCGCTAATCTAAACGGAATGCTTGATATTTCAAGAGGAATCGGATATTTTCTCTCGACGTGGATTGAACTGCCTGAAACCGCGATGAATTCGGCGCTTGTCTCATTTAACTTGTTTGTTGTCAATTAGATAAACAGAATAATTGCAGTAACACTGCGGGTGATTTCGTGAAAAGAGGAGAATTTCTTTGGATTTAATCGTTCTTAACATAGGCAACACCAACACCCAATGGGCGCGCTTCGCCAGTGGCAGGCTGGGCGAAATATATCGAATGCCAAGCTCGGAGCTTGGTCCACTGTCTTTTCCGCATCATGTTCCCATGGCGGCGTCTTCGGTCATCCCGTCCGCTGGAACAATCCTGGCGGGTTTCGACATATTCTGGCTTGACGCGACAAAAAAGCATGGAATAGATCTCTCGCTCCTGAAAAATCCTTCTGGATTCGGCTCGGACCGCCTTGCGAATCTTGTCGCGGCGGCGGACTTTTCAGAACTTCCGGCAATCGTCGCCGACTTTGGTACTGCGATCACCATAGATCTGCTTGGAGAGGGAAAGAGGTTTGAGGGAGGTGTCATCATTCCTGGAAGGATCATGATGAGACAGGCTTTGAACAGCTTCACAGCTCAAATACCAATCTTCGAAAATTTCGATGCAAATGGTGCCGTGCTCGGTCTCGATACGCGCGAAGCCGTCTCCTTCGGATGCGACAAGGCGCTGATCGGGGGGGTCAGGGAAATAATCTCCTCGATTAAATTGCAATGTTCCGCACGTTCAGGGATCCCCGTGCTTGCCGCAGGAGGCGATGCCGATTTTTTCCTAGAAAACGTTTCCGGCTTGACTTGCGTCGGAAATGCTTTTACTTTAAGAGGAACAGCAAAGGCATGGGAGTTGCACAATGAGAGTTAAGATATGCGGAGTTAAAAGCTCGGACGATCTGAAGACGGCGACCGAAGCAGGTGCCGATGCCGTCGGTTTCCTGGTTGGACAGCTGCACGCCTCTCCAGATTTCATACTTCCAAGCACAGCGCAACGACTCGCCTGCGAACTGCTTCCATATGTGACACCCGTAATTGTCACGCATCTGATTGATGCCGAGTCAATATTTGACATCTTGAAGAAAACAGGCGTCTACAACGTCCAGCTTCATGGCTGCTCCTCCTTAGCCGAGGTGAAAAAGTTGAAAAAACTCATGCCGCCGACGGGCAAAATAATTCTTGCGGCGCATTTCGTCTACGACTCCATTGACATCTCGCCAGACGAATACCATCCCTACATCAACTCGATTCTTTTGGACAGCTACAACAAAAGCGCCGGGCAGAACGGGGGGGCTGGAAGGAACCACAACTGGGATCGCGCATCGCAGTTTGTCAAACTTTCGACTGTGCCAGTTATTCTTGCCGGAGGGCTGGACGATGCAAATGTCGCCGCCGCAATTTCCGAAGTCCGCCCCTACGGGGTTGACGCGAACAGCGGCTTGAAGGGCGAGAACGGCTATCATTCTGTTGAAAAATGCAAAAGCTTTGTCGAGCATGCAAGGAATGCCTGCATGTCTTCCGAAAAGCCCGATTAACACCAATGAGAAGTCCAAGCGCACGGAAAAAGTTTATTTTTGCATTTCTGAGTCTCCTTCTTGCGTTTTCCTTCCTTGCACTGCTCTACTTTGCCAGCATTGTCTGGCGGGGTGCGTCCCTAAGAAATTCCGAAAGACGCTGGAGCGACAACATCTTCCGCTTCCATCCTGATCTTGGCTATTCAACTATCAGTGGAAAAACTGTCTTCCACACAATTCCAGGGAAAGACAAAGTCCCCGTTGTCTTCGATGAGAACGGGATACGCTCCACGCCAAACCGGAAAAATCAGGCTTCATCCAAGATTCTTTTTCTAGGCTGTTCCTTCACCCATGGCTACGGAGTCGAGTCGGAGAAAACATTTTCAGCCCTGACAGGCGAGGGACTTGAAATGAATGCGCTCAATGCCGGAAAGCCTGGCTGGGGACTCGCTCAAATGCAGTTGGAGACCGCCAAACTTGTCCCCCTAGTCAAGCCGCAAATAGTAGTTCTGCAGTATTCCAAATGGCTACCGGAGCGCTCCATGCAGATCTACGCACCATTCAACTTCGGAAAATGCACTGTCCCCTACTATTCGAAAGCAAAGGATGCCTCCATTCAAATATCACCTCCAGCCTTTCATTCCGTCGCATACGATCTCGACATTCCTGCCCACGCGGACGATTCGCTTCCCGCGTTCACATTCAATGTCTCACTCCCGCTCTTCCTGCACGATGACTTCATGTCCTTGCTGACCAATGTTAAACTGCTTCTCGGTCTGATTCCGGCGCCATGCGGAGACAAAGATAAAATCACCTCATACGCCTATTCAGAAATTGCAAAAATCTGCGCTGAAAACAATGCGAAACCCTATATTTTGCATCTCTACGGTTCGCCCCGGGACAAAGAGGAGAAAAATCCAGCTTTCCCGTCAGATATCCCTGTCATTGACAGTTTCGACGCCCTCGGTTCGAAGCTTCAGCCGACAGACGAAAAATCATGGAAAAAAGCATATTCATTTGTAGACGACAAGTCTGGAAAAATTCTCGATTCCCACCCAAATCATGCCGAACATAAGATCATCTCCGAAAAAATAATCAATACGCTCCGTTAGAACGCGATGGACTTCTCTGCAAATCCCTTCGCGTTCACAGCGGATCGGCTCAAGTTGGCATACACGATGCACGTTGATGCGGGTGATTACGACAGCGACAGCGATTTGACATGTGAGGATGAAAGTGGCACTTTTGCTGTAACCGTCAAGCTGGGTGGGACTGACTCATTACGCATATGCCGCATGGCGTTTTTTCGAAAACGCATCCAAACCAGTCCTTCTGAAATTTTTACAGAAAAATAACCATAAAAAACGATTTTGCATTTTATTTGAGTAGTTTGGATTCTCAGTTTTTTGCCAAGGTAAAGCGCATGGATGTAATGTTCAATGGAAGGAGAGAAGCGGAAGAGAATCTTGCGCACATTGTAGCTTCCCTCTCAGATCCAGGGCTTCTCGCTGAAAAAAGCGGCTTCATATTCAAGAGCCAGATCTTGGAAGACACTTTTCGGTTCAGCATTCTCCCCTCCTTTTTGGACGGCGAGAGGACATACCACTACACGCAATACTCATTTGGCTTGCAAGAGCAACAGCGAATCAGACAGCAATTTTTTCAGGATAAGACAAAGTCCTTGCCTGGTTCCGGATATCTCCGATACTTTTGCCATATCCTGCTTGAAATAAAAGAATTCAGCGCAATATTATCTGTCAGGCGTTAAGTCCGCCTTAGTTAACAACACAAAAAAGGAGGAAAAAATGTCAGCACATGCTCCGGAAAAGATCATGGAAGCGCTCAGATTGCTCGAGGAAGTGGCAAAGGCCGAAAAGGATCAGATCAGAAAGGTCGCGAACGGCAAGTTCGAATCTCTCAAGGATGCCTTGGTTGACGAATGCAATCTTCGCGAGAGGCTCACAGCCGCCGGTCAGAAGGCTGCGGAAATTGCAAAGAACATGAAGGAAATATCAGAAGAGAAGACGAAGGAACTCGCAGGTGCGGTTGATCAGAACGTCCGCAAGAACCCATGGGTGTACATTGGCGGAGTTGCAGTCGGTGCACTGCTTCTCGGTTTCATCCTCGGCAGAAAAACTTCCTGAACAATCAAGTCTGACGGCGGCGCGTCCGGCAGTCTAGAATGAAAATTCTTTTCCCGGATGCGCTCTGCCCCATAATTCTGCATTATTGACCAAGCAGTGGAGTCATCATGAAGGGCATATTGCGTTCTTTACTCTTGTGGTTGTTTTTTCAGGGGCTCAAGCTTGCGAAGGGGGATCTTGTAAAGAGCCTCAAGATTGACGCGATTAAAGCCTACATCAAGCTTGTCTCCGCTCTTCGTCAGCTAGGCATACTGTGGCTTGCATGCGCGGTGGCAGTCCTCATTTCGATGACAGGATTCATACTGCTTCATCTTGCCGCCTTCCTCGCGCTTCATATCCTCGGTTTCGACTGGGTGATTGCCCTTTTGTGCCTCGTTCTGGGGCTGGCATATGTCGCGGCAGGAGCATTTTTCCTTAGAAACGTCTTTTCAGAAAAAAATTGGCTCGATGTTTCCGGATCTACGGATATGATAAGAGACATCCGAAAAGACTCATGAAATGTGCGGTTTCGTAGGAACAATATCGAGAGCTTCTAAATCTTTCCCTTCGGAGATGCTTCGGGCGATGAGCTCGATGATCCTCCACAGGGGACCCGATGACGAGGGCTTTTATGAATCGGAATGGTTCTCAGCCGCCTTCCGCCGCCTGAAAATAATTGATCTCAGTGAAAAAGCCCATCAGCCGATGTTTGATTTCTCCGGAGACTATCTCATTGTATTCAACGGAGAAATCTATAACTATCTCGAGCTCAGAAAAGAGTTGATTTCAGCCGGTTTCTCATTCAAATCCGATTCCGACACGGAGACCCTTCTCAATTCATACCTTCACTGGGGCGAAGCCTGCCTCTCCAAATTCTGCGGGATGTTCGCATTTCTTATCGCGGATCTGAAAAAAAGAAAAATTTTCTTTGCCAGAGATCAGCTCGGGATCAAACCACTGCATATCTACGACGACGGCGACAGGATTGTCTTTGCCAGCGAAATGAAATCGCTGATCCCGCTTGGCGGACTGGAGCCAGATTGGAGCTCCTTGAACGAATATCTTGTCTTCAGATCACTTCCGGGCGCAAACACCCTCGTCAAAAATATGAGGCGTCTTCTTCCGGGCCACTCCGGCACATACAGTAAAGGAAATTTGCGAATTTCGCAATATTTCAGCCTCGCCGAAACAATGAGGACAAACAAGAATATTTCATTCTCAGAAGCATGCGCAGAGACTGAAGCCGCCCTCGAGGAGAGCGTCAAATTCCATATGCGGAGCGATGTCGAGCTTGGTGTCCAGCTAAGCGGAGGAGTTGATTCAAGCCTGATAAGCGCAATCGCATCCAAAACGAGCCCCAGGCGCCTCCATTCGTTCTCCATATCTTTCGACGATCCTGCTTTGGACGAGTCCGAATACCAGAAACGAGTCTCAGAAAGGTATGGAACAATACATCACGACTATCGCATGGACGAAGCTCTCTTCGTCTCCTTGCTGGACCATGCCGTATGGTCATATGAAGAGCCGCTCAACGATCCAAATTCCGTCTGCACTCTCCATTTGGCGCTTAAATCCAAAGAGTACATCACCGTGATGCTCAGCGGCGAGGGCGCCGACGAGTCATTCCTGGGATATGCCAGATTCAACCCGATTTCAGTCGCCATACTTGCCAGACGAAATTTCCTTTTCAAACATGCTTTACTCAGGAAAAGCCTCCTCAAATTCTGGCCGATGAAAAAAGGAAGGGACATTTTCAAAGTCTCTGCGTATCGCCCCTCCCTCTATTCTCTCACATACGCCGACTTGAACTTGCTTGACGGACTTCTGTCAGGAGATGGATCCTGCATGTCATACCGCAATGAAATTGCGGACTTGGCGGCAAATATCCTTGACGAGGCGATACTTCAGGACGAAGTCTGCGATCTGCCACAGTGGTTTTACAGAGCCGACAAGATGGGGATGGCGGCATCCCTCGAATTTCGTGTCCCCTTCTGCACTGAAAAACTTTTCAGGCTAGCAAACTCCTTTCCATACGAGATCAGAGTCGCAGGCGGAGAAAGAAAGGCTGTGCTTAAAAAAATTGCAGAAAAGTACATTGACAAAGATCAGATATACAGGAAAAAAATCGGATTTGGCACTCCCGTCGAGTCTTGGATGAGAGGACGGGGACCATACAGGGAGCTTTTTGACGACACCATCAATTCCAATTCCTTCAAAGAAAGGCACTTCCTCAATCACAGACATTTTCAAACCGCATATGATGCAGACAAGAGCGGCATCTACAAGGAGGGAAATTCCGCATTTTTGTGGACGTACTTCAATGTAGAACTTTGGTACAGAAGCTTTTTCGAGGATGCCGGACGCGGCAAGCAAGCCGCGGTCCGAGATTGAATTGCGCAGATTATCCCGCACTTTTCACGCAAAACGCAGTTAACAGTTATAGTTTTTCATTTTAATAAATTCAAATTGCAAATTTATTTTCCTTGAAAAACTATAGCATGGGAGTTCCAATCCAAGGACAAGGAAATAAAAACTGTTCCGTCCTGCATGGACGGCGCAGAAAACTGCGGTCTCCGCATTCAGTCGCTGAATATAAAGAAGATACGATTAAATCTCGCGGTTTTTTACGATGCCGCAGATTCAGATGTCCGAAGTTTTGGGACTGGTGACCCACGAATTAGGAGAAATTGCTTGAATCTCTCCCTAAATGAGGCGCGCTATTTTATCAATACAGAGACACCGTGTGCCGGAATTTTCATTGGATTGGATAGAGGCGGACCAAGCAGAGCCTCTGCGAATCCGGCAGGCGGATTTACGCTGACCTCTCTGTCATTGAAATTCATTATGAAAAGATGTTCGCGTCCGGCTTCGCCTCTGACACGCGCGGAGACACCTTCGGGAAAATCGAAAAACTTCATTTCCGGACCGAAATGCCTCGAAAGGATATGTGAATATAATCCTTTGTGGAACTCGTCACTGAGCCGTGCGCCGATGTAGTAGGCATAGCCTTTTCCAAATCGGTTCACGGTGACTGCCGGAGAGCCCGCATAGAAGTCGTCAGTGTATTTTGCCAAGATTTCGGCGCCTTCAGGATGAACTATGGCGCAGTATTCCGAGGCTGGATAATCTCCTTTCATTTCGCCAATCGGGGAGGAGAATCGGACAGACTGCTTGTCATTTGGTCCGAGTCCGTCAACAGTTTCCTCCCTTACGCCGAAAAGCTGTCTCAATCCCATGCCTGGCCAGCCGTCGGGAATACAGCGGTTGAATTCATCAACAATTCCGCTGAGATAAGATGAGACGAGGATTCCTCCGTTCCTGACAAATTCGACAAGTCTTTCGGCGACAGCAGGTTTGAGCATGAAAAGCATGGGGGCTGAAATAATTCTGTAGGAGTCAAATGGCGAGAGGCTTTCTATGACGTCACACGGGATGGAATTTCTCCAGAACTGGCGGTAGTGGGAGACGCAGGTGTCCACATATTTCTTGAAATCCGCCGATCCCGGACCGTGGGAGCAGTCAATAGCCCAGCGGATTTCCCAGTCGTAAATGAGAGCCGCGGGGGATGAAGACGAGCTTCCGCTTATTCCTGCGATCTTGGGCAGAGTTTCACCAAGCTCCTTGACGGCGGTGAATTCGAGGGTGTCGGTTCTGTTCGAGTGGTCAACTACAGCTCCATGGAATTTTTCGCCGCCGCCAAGGCCCTTCCTCCACTGAAAATAGCATACGCCATCGGCTCCATGTGCGATTGCCTGCATCATTTCGAGATTGTGGACGCCTGGACGCTTCTGTCTGAAATATTTTTTCCAGTTTGTCGAGCCGGGAGTTGATTCCATGAGCAGAAAAGGACTACCTTTTTTCATGGACCGGTGCATGTCGTGTATCATTCCGATTCTGGCCGCCTGGATGATTTGGTCCTCGCCACCGAGCCAGTCAGGATAGGAGTCGTCGGATATGAAATCGCAGATTTCGGCGATTCTCCAGTAGTCCACGGTCTCGTAGAAGCCCATCATGTTGGTTGTTATTGGTATATCGGGGGCAATCTCCTTGAGTGGGAGCGATTCGAAAAGCATGAATTCGCGCATCTGCCAGGAGTTGAATCGGCGCCAGTCCAGGCGCATGCCGTCAACCCAGTCTCCCGGCTCTATCTCGTCCCAGGAGTCATATCTGTGGCTCCAGAAGCCTGTCCACCAGGCGTCGTTGAGTCTTTCAATTGTTCCATATTTCTCTTCGAGCCATTTCCACCATGACTTGACGCAGAGTTCGCAATAGCATTCGCCGTGGTATTCGTTGGAGACATGCCAGGCTTTCAGCGCCGGATGCCCGGCATATCTCTGCGCCAGCATTGTGTTGATCTGCCCGACTTTTTCCCTGTAGATCGGCGAGGTCCAGCAGTGGTTCATTCTGGTGTGATGGAAATCCCTTATTCCCTGGCGGTTCACTCTGCGGATTTCCGGATATTTCTTGGACATCCAGGCAGGCTTTGCGGCGCTTGGTGTTGCAAGCATTACATTATTGCCAGCCTCAGCCATTCTGTCCATTATCGAGTCGAGCCATGAAAAGTCGAAGACGCCCTCCCTGGGCTCGTAGTTCGCCCAGGAGAAGATTCCGACAGAAAAAGCGTTGCATCCGGCTATTTTCATGAATTTGAAATCGTCGTCTAAAATCTGTGGTCTCGATAGCCATTGGTCAGGATTGTAGTCGCCTCCGTGAAGAATTCCTTCGAAGCCGCGAATAAGATTTTTTTTCATCTTTCAGACCTTTATTTTAAATTCTCGCAACCAGATTCCGACACTGATGATGCGCCATAGCACCGGATCGAAAAAACCGTTGCCGTCAATATATCTGCGGAAGGATGCCCTTGCCTCCTTCGCATCAACAAAGGGGAGCCGCTCGAATTCCGCAAGATTTTCCGTGAAAAAAGATTTGAGGCCGTCTCTGCCCCACAGCGAGATCGGGCTCGAATATCCCTGCTTGTCGCGACGGTTGAAGATTTTCTGCGGAATAAGCTCCTTGGAGGCGGAGCGCAGGACTCTCTTAGTGATTCCGTCGGAAATCTTCAGTCCGGACGGCAGTCGCAGGCAGAATTCAACGAGGCGGTAGTCGAGGAATGGAACTCTCGCCTCCCTCGAATGCGCCATGGAATTTCTATCAACGTTGTGAAGTATGTATCTTAATATTGTGAAGCGGTTCCGATGGAGGGCTGAGACTGAAGGCTCTTCCCTGCGCACAGCGATCGGGGGGATTTCCGCATTGGGTCCAAGCAGTGCTCCGGCATCCAGAATCGGACTGGCCGGATAGCGGACGGTAGAAGGGAAATTGATCCTCATGAATTTTCTGAGGATGATCTTCCAGGGCTCGCGATGAAGCTTTCTGAACATGCGCAGTTGGCGGACGAAGCTCGGAATGCATTCATGCATGGTCTCGTTGAGATACGCCCAGTGGAAGTCTCCATAGCCGCACATGATCTCGTCTCCACCCTGTCCCTCCACGATCACCTTGCGCGAATCGTTCTCCTCCTTGATCTTGCGGTAGAGGAGCCAATGGACCGCAGGAGACCCGTGCAAAACAGGCAAGTCATTGTGCCATATGACTTTGCGCAGAGATTCGGCGACGTCCGCAGGCGAAGGAAAATGCAGGCAGGACTCCGCGCCGGTGAATTTCAGCATCTCTGAGATGAACTCGCGCTCGTCGGCGAGCCCCCTGTCGTAGCACGACGAATATGTTTTAAGATTTTCCGGTCTGAGCGCCGAGAGGCGGTGCGCCAGCCCCACGAGGGTCGAGGAATCAAGTCCGCCCGAGAGAAGAAAACCTAGAGGGACATCGGATCGCAGTCTGAGCTTCACGGAATCGTCGAGAAGCCTTCTGAACTCGCTGACCGCATCCTCGAAGGAAATGTCCAATTTTGTCTCGAAAAAGGGTGGCGAGTACCATTTTTCAGGGCGGATCCCGTCTCCCGGCTTCCAGCGTCCGAGCTCTATTTTCAGCATTTCGCCCGGCTCGATTTCACGGACGGATTTCCAGATGTTTCCCGAGTCGTATTCGAAATCGCCACTGTTGAGGAAATGGTAGAGTTTTTCAGGCGCGAATTCGGGGCTGAATCCTGGCATTCCCAAAAACTGCTTGATTTCCGAAGCGGCCCTGAAGGACTGTCCGTTGTTGACATAGTAGAGCGGCTTCACGCCAAACCTGTCCCTGGCAAAGAAAAGAGTCTTTTTTTCGGAGTCGAATATGACGAAGGCGAACATGCCGTTGAAGCGTCCGAGGCATTCCGAGCCCCATTCGTGGTAGGCCGCCAGAATGACTTCGGTGTCGCAGGAGGAAATGAAGCTGGCCCCCTTAGCGAGCAGTTCGGCGCGGATCTCTATGTAATTGTATATCTCGCCATTGAAGACGATCCAATATCGGCCGTCCGCGTAGGACATCGGCTGTCTGCCGGCGTCGCTGAGATCAATGATTGAGAGGCGCCGATGCCCCATGCCGAGATTGAGACCGTCCACGGTGAAATTGGCTGTGCCAGCTCCGTCCGGACCACGATGGGCGATCAGTTCTAGAGCGGGGTGATCTTCCCCTATAATTTCATCGCCTATGTTCAGCAGTATTCCGCACACGAGAAGTCCCCGCCTTCCATGAATAGATTTGAATTTTTCCGACTACAACCCGCATGTCATCTTGAACTGGATACCGAGCGCAAACGAAAGGACCTTTGAGTCGGTCATGACGCCCAAATCTTCCTGCTCCCCGATGAAGGAGGCAATCTGCTCGGGGAGGACAAGATGAGTCTCAATGCATTCGCTTTCGTCGGGCTCGCAGACCGGGCTGAGATTGGCAGGAAGCGTCTCGTCAATTTCGACAAGCGCCATTGTGATGCTTTCTCCGCTCATGCCGGGCGAACTGAAGGAGGGATTTCTAGTCTCCACGACTCGTCCTACGAATCCGCACTCCTCTTTGAGCTCGCGCAACGCCGCAATTTCAATGCTTTCATCGCGGTCGAGGAGTCCGGCAGGAAACTCGAGGACTCTTCCGCCAGCCGGAGGCCTGAACTGGGAGACCAGGACAATTTTTCCGGAAGGCTTGAGAGTCGCAAGTATGACGACCGCGCCCTTCGCCTTGTTCCTCACTACCGACTCCCAGCTCTTCTCCCGCCCCTGAAAATCCTCATAGATCAGCTTCTCGATCCTCAGCCATTCTCCTCTGGCAGTGGTTTCAGCCGACAATATTTTTTCTTTTTTTTTCAAAAATAATTCTCCTTGCTCCTTGCAATATTCCAAAAATATGATACAATCCGCACAGTTTTTCTTGGTTTCCGTCTTATGACTGCGGACTATATCGGGGCGAAAAATTGGTTCTCTCGCTCTGTCCTCCAAGGTGTCGGAATCGCCGCGCGGTTCCGCCAGGTTTTGAAAATCATCCGAAACTGTCTTATATCAAGGGATAAATCGAAGATTTTGTCTATTTTTTGACCATCCGAATCCGAAAAGCTTCACCTGCGCCTCTCTGTCGCTGCAATTCCAATTAGTGCTCCGGTTCGGACGCTCAAAACAAAAACTCGCGAATTTAATCAGAGGCTTCTGAATGCTCATTGGATTGACTGGTGGAATTGGATGCGGAAAATCAAGCGTCCTTGAAATAATGTCGAAATTGGGGTGGAAAACTATTGACTCCGACCGCATTTGCCACGCCATATATTCCGAAAAGGACGGAGAGCCAAACCGCAGAATGGTCAATAGATGGGGGACGGATATTCTTGGAGAAGATGGAAGACCTCAGAGAAGGGCGGTGGCGGAAATCGTCTTCAAGGACGAAAAGGAGCTCGAATGGCTCAATTCGCTTCTGCATCCGGAAGTATATGGAAGAGCGATGGAAATTTATAGAGCATCCCGGACGCCGACTATCTTCGATGTGCCTCTGCTCTTTGAATCCGGAAAGCGCGGGATTTTCGATGCAGTTGTCTGTGTATGGACGGATAAGAGCATTCAAATGGATAGGCTTCTCAAGCGTGGCATGGACCGAGCCGCGGCAGAAAGGCGGATCTCCCTGCAGATGCCTGCGGAGAAAAAGCTGGAACTGAGCGAACATGCGATAGTCAACAATGGCGGATTGAGCTCTCTGGAGGAGCAATGCGGAAAACTGGACAATATTTTACTCAAACTATATTCACAAGGTGAAAATGAAAGACGAAGAAATGAATCAGGACGGAACTGAGATGGAAAACCAGGATCACGAACAAGAGCGTTTCGATGCAGGAAGGGCGCAGGAGCCGTTTCTCGGTGGAGCGCCCGCCGAAGACGGCGATGCGTTCGAAGATACGCAGATTCCGAAAAGGAGGGGGCGTCCGAAGGGCAGTAAAAATATAACGAGAAAGCCAGCCTATCCTCAATTCCAAGATGCGGAGCAGGAAGAATTCCGCGACGTTCAGCCAGCTCCGCCTGCCAAGCCAACAATGCCGCAAATGCATCAGGAGGATCCGGAGCCTCCCCAAATATCGGCTCAGCCGCAGATTCCGCCGCCAGCAGCTCCCCCGCCGCCAACTCCTCCTCCGCCGCCTCCGCATCAGCGTTCTGCCCCCCCTCCCCGTTTCAACAAGAGCGAGCATCGCCGGCAGAATCAGCCTTACTCGGGCGCGGACGGCGACTACCAGCCACCTCACCATGCGCCGCCAAGACGCCACAGCAACAACAACTACCACCAGCCCTCAAACCAGCATCCGAACAGCTCGCCTGGAAACCAGAGGCAGAACTATCACCAGCCGCACAGCAATCAGGGCGGACACCAGCCGAAGAACTACTATAACGAGCGCCAGTACGATCCAGCGTATCAGCCTCCATACCAGGGACAGGCGCCGCATCAGGCAAAAAATCAGCATCACCAGCAACCGCAGAACGAGCAGTTCCGCAAAAATCTATCCCAGGAACAGCGCGAGGCAAAAGAAGACTACGCATACGAAGCCTCGTCAAGAGACAAGACCGCCCCTAGCCTGAACATATCCGAACTCCATGAAAAGAGCATGGAAGAGCTCGCAAGCATGGGCAGAGCAATCGGAATCGAAGGCATCGGCGCACTGGAAAAACCAGATCTCATCTTTGAAATACTCAAGGCGAACGCGGAAAAGAACGGACTCATGTACGGAAGCGGATACCTCGAAGTCCTCCAGGATGGATTCGGATTCCTGCGCTCCGCCAACTACAGCTATCTCCCATGTCCGGAAGATATCTACCTGAGCCCGTCCCAAATCAGAAGATTCTCCCTCAAGACCGGGGACTTCGTCACTGGCCAGATCAGACCTCCCCGCGAAAAAGAACGCTTCTTCGCCATGCTCAAGGTCGAAACCATTAACAACTGTCCTCCAGAAAAAAAGAAGGAAATAATCCCATTTGAGAATCTGACGCCGGACTTTCCGACCCAAAGACTGATCCTCGAACGCGAGCCGGAAGAAATCTCGACACGCGTCGTGGATCTCATCACGCCAATAGGAAAAGGTCAGCGCGGTCTCATCGTTGCACAGCCAAGAACGGGAAAAACCGTCCTGCTTCAGAAAATTGCAAACAGCATTCTGAAAAACAACAGCGAAGTCGTGATGATAGTCCTTCTCATTGACGAAAGGCCTGAAGAGGTTACCGACATGAGGAGGTATGTGAAGGCGGAGGTCGTAAGCTCAACTTTCGACGAGCCCCCCGAACGCCACGTGCAGATCGCAGAAATGGTCATCGAAAAGGCGAAACGACTTGTCGAATACAAAAAGGACGTCGTAATCCTCCTGGACAGCATCACGCGTCTGGCAAGGGCATACAACACTCTACAGCCACACAGCGGGAAAATCCTCTCCGGCGGAATAGACGCGAACGCCCTCCACAAGCCGAAACGCTTCTTCGGAGCCGCAAGAAACATCGAAACTGGCGGCAGTCTCACAATCATCGCCACCGCCCTCGTTGACACTGGAAGCAGAATGGACGACGTGATCTTCGAAGAATTCAAAGGCACAGGCAACATGGAACTCCATCTTGACCGCCATCTTGTTGACAAGCGCGTCTATCCCGCCATCAACATAGAAAAGAGCGGAACAAGAAAAGAGGAGCTCCTCCTCCATCCGGACGAATTGCAGAAGATATGGGTCCTCAGAAAGGCCGTCAACGGCGTCCCGCCTGTCGAGGCAATGGAACTGCTTATCGGCAAACTGAAAAAAATAAAGACGAATATAGAGTTCCTCATGACCTTGCAAGTTTAGCAAAAACGCATATTATATCGCGGTTTTTGCTTTTCAGACAATTAAAAAAAATAAAGGAGGTTGGCAATGGCGTTGATCACATGTCCATACTGCAACATGGAAATCAGCATGAGCTCCGTTGAAGCCGAGGACGGATACTGTCCCGAATGCGGCGCTGTCATCACGGCGTCAAGCATCTACACGGAAAACGATCCGGACGCGGACGAATCGGATCTTCCGGATGAAATTGACGAGCCGGAATTCGACGAGGATTTCGATCTGGACGACGAGGAGATCGAAGACATTGACTTCGGCGAGGAGAACTTTGACGAAGACGACGACAAATAGTACGCTTTCAGATTCCCTGCCTGCAATGCGCCAGGCAGGTGCTTCTTTCTCCCATGCGCTCCTGCGCATATGCTTGTTTTTCCGTCACGGAGTAATTGTCTATGCGTAAAATCCTCTCATACATACTCTACGCACTCGTCGCCGCCGCCGCAGTCGTGGCCTTCGCAATGATTTTTCCAGCCTACAACGACATGCGGAAGATGAAGCTCCGAATCTCGGATCTCGAGCGCGAACTTGAAAAAAGGAAATCCGAATCAACGGAACTGCGACAGCTTCTCATTGACATCGAAAACAATCCGAAGTCAATCGAAAGAGTCGCAAGAGAAAAATACAACCTCTGCAAGCCTGACGAGACGGTCTACAAATACGGCAAGGAAGAAATAGAAAAAATCAGAAAGTCGGAGGACTCCTCAGAATAGGGAGATTCCAGGTGTTCAGTAAACTATGCCCGTGGAATCTCCAAATTCGGAAGTCTGGATCCGCAGAGCTGTATGAATCGTTTGAATTCTGCGGAGCTTCAGCTTCTCGTTGACAGTTTTTCGAGCAAAGTGCCGCAAATACCTGAAGCCTAGTCTTGATTTTTCAAGAACTGCTGGCAATTTGATTCGCTTCCTGGCACTTAAATTAAACAGTTGGGAGTTTGTTTATGATACGTCTCAGCATCAATGGCGAAACCGTTTCAGTCGAAGATGGCTCGACAATTCTTGACGCGGCGAAAAAACTCAACATCGAAATTCCGACACTCTGCCATCTCGAGCTGGAGGATTTCAAGGTGGAGCACAGGCTTGGCTCATGCAGAGTCTGCGTCGTCGAGGTGAAGGGCAGGCGCAATCTGGCACCCGCATGCTGTACGCCCGCGGAAAACGGCATGGAGGTGAAGACAAACACTCTCCGCGTCATCAACGCGCGCAGAACCATGCTCGATCTTCTGCTCTCGAACCACCCCAAGGAATGCCTTACCTGTGAAAAGAATCTTGACTGCGAACTTCAGTCTCTGGCACAGGATTTGGGGCTTCACAGAATCGTCTATCAGGGCGAAATGTCCAAGCACAAGATTGATCTTGCAAACGAGGCGATTGTAAGAGACCTCAACAAGTGCATCATGTGCAGACGCTGTGAGACCGCGTGCAACACGATACAGACAGTAGGAATCCTTTCAGGAATTGGAAGGGGCTTCAATTCGGTCGTCGGTCCAGCCTTCGAAAAACCGCTTGCCGACACAAAATGCACATTCTGCGGGCAATGCGTCTCGGTCTGTCCTGTCGGTGCGCTCACAGAAATGAACAGGACCTACGACGTGTGGAGGGCGCTGAACGACGAATCCAAGCATGTGGTCGTACAGACCGCACCGGCTGTCCGCGTCGCGCTTGGCGAAGAATTTGGACTTCCTCCCGGATCAATCAGCACTGGAAAACTGGTGACCGCCCTGAAAATGCTCGGATTCGACAAAGTTTTTGACACAGATTTTGCGGCGGATCTCACCATTCTCGAAGAGACAACAGAATTTATGGAAAGGCTGAAAAAGAACGAGAACCTGCCAATTCTGACATCATGCTGTCCTGGCTGGGTGAAGTTTTTCGAGCACCAGTTTCCGGATTTGATAAAAGTTCCCTCGACTGCCAAATCTCCACAGCAGATGCTTGGCGCAGTGATCAAGTCGTTCTACGCGAAAAAGGTGGGACTCGAGCCAAAGGAGATCGTCTCTGTCTCGATCATGCCATGCCTCGCTAAAAAATACGAGGCGTCCCGTTCCGAATTTGCCCCGGAAGGGGTCCGCGATGTTGACATTGTTTTGTCAACCAGGGAGCTTGCCAACATGATCAGGGAGGCGGGAATTCAGTTCGAAGACATTCACAACTCTCCATACGACAACCCCTTAGGCGAATCAACAGGAGCGGGCGTCATATTCGGCGCGAGCGGCGGCGTTCTCGAGGCTGTCCTCAGGACCGCCTACGAATGGGTGACCGGCAAAGAGCTGGAAAAAGTTGACTTTTGCGAAGTCCGCGGACTCGAAGGCATCAGGGAGGCTGAAGTCATGGTCGGCGGAACTCCCATAAAAGTCGCCATTTCTTCCGGTCTTGGAAATGCAAGGAAACTCCTGGAGCAGATAAGACGCGGCGAAAAAAGCTACCATGCCATTGAAATCATGGCATGTCCCGGCGGATGCCTCAACGGCGGCGGACAGCCCTACATACATGGTGACACGTCAATCCTCGAAAAACGCAGACAGGCGCTCTACGAGGAGGACAGGATGAAGCCGATAAGAAAGTCCCACGAAAATCCCTTTATACAAAAGCTTTACAAGGATTTCCTTGAAAAGCCCGGCTCAGAGAAGTCGCATGAGCTTCTGCACACGCACTACCTGCCCAGGAAAAATTTCTGACGCAATAAAATGCCGGATTAAATCTCTTGGGAGCTTGAAAACCTTTCAAATGAGGGCACATTGATTCTGTCGCCGGTGTTCAGCGGTTCCACCAGCGATGCCTTTAGGGGAAAGGATGCCGCAAAAAACTCACAAAGGAGAGCGGAGAAGATGAAGAAAACGATGATGTCAATGGCGGTGGCGGCTCTTGCGATGGCAATCCTTGCAGGCTGTGCAAGCGTCCAGACTGCTACAAAATTCAACTCACAAAAGATTGATGAAGCAAAATCTCCGGAACTTGCTCACATCAATGTCAACAACTGGGGTTTCTATTTCCTTTCGACTCCTTTGATTGCCGGATCTACGGATAAGGTTGGAGAATTTGAATTTTTCGGAAACGACACTGTCAAAGTCGAGCCGGTTGTCGATGTCCTAACCAAGGAAAGCAAGAAGCTCAATGCAACAAAGACTCTTGACATCGTTTCAAGTGCAAACAGCATGATGCTTCCATTCCCGTTCCCATTCCTTTTCTACATAAAGGATGTTCAAGTCTCAGGAAATGCGGTTAAATAAGTCTAGCTCATAAGATTTATCAAATGAGAAAGCCCCGTTTTCGGGGCTTTTTTTTTGCGTATTCACTGTGTTTCGACAACAATATGGTTTTTCAGTAAAACAATGAAATTATTTATCTGAAACTATATGAAACATTTATCAATTCAACGTCATGACGTGAAATACGCGAAAAAAATGGGCCCGTTAATTGATGTTTTACGCAAAGATCATTTCTGTCTCTCAATTTCATCTAGAACACTGAAGAATCTTTCCTTCTCCTTGAGTTTTTTGATTGCGTCTAGACCTTCAGGAAAAGCCAGCTCCCTCAGCGCTCTGACTGCAGACGCCCGGATCTCGCTTTGCGGCTCGTCAAGACATCTGATCAGTCTAGGAACTGCTCTTCCATCCTTTGTTTTTCCAAGCTCCGCTATTGCGGCAGAACTAAGGGATTTGTCCTTGAAATCGGAATCTAGAAGATCAATGAGCGCAGGAACTGCATTCGGATCGCCTTGTCTGCCAAGGGCGCGAACTGCCGAGATGGAAAGCTCGCCATAATCGTAATCCAGCAGAGAAATCAGCTTCTCGCTTTGTCTGTCTGCTTTTAGATCTTGCAGTGTTTCTACGGCATTAAGCAATCTTCTGTAATCGTCTCCATTCAAGTCAGAGATCATTTCTTTGATTGCCTCCTCGTCGCCAAGCTGGCAAAGCGAGCGAAGCGCCAAGCCGCGGACACTCATGCTCGTTGAGATTTTCAATTTCCTGATTTCCGGAATTGCCTCTTTGCAGTTCATTTTGGAAAGCGCAATAATCAAATTTCCCTGCCAAATATCATCTGCATCTGAAAGAAGCCTGATTATCGTCCCGATGTCAGATTCATTTCCGCGATCAGCAAGAAGTTGAGCTATGCTTGTGAGGCAGTCTCTATCTTTTTCGGCAAGAGCCGCCTTTCTGCAGTAATTCAAGCTTTCCTCAGTTGAGATGCTTGTGATGCCATCCATTGCCGCAAACTTGATTTCCCTGTCGCTCGCCTGCTCGTACTCGCGAATGAAGAGCCCCAGCAAAGAGGGGTTTTCCGAAACACTCATAGCTTCGAGAACCGCGCATCTGAGCTCAGGTTCCGGGGATGAAAGAAAGGACTTTAGAAGCTCAACATGTTCTTGATCTTGCGTATCAGCCAGAAAATAGAACATCTCCATTTTCAGCTCCAAGGGCACGGTCTTGCTGTTGAGAACAGTTTTGACAATTTCAAAGAAGCGAGCGTCAGGGTTTTCTCCAAGCTTGTAGATCAGGTCGTCTATTTCATAAACATCGCTGTTCATGCTTCTGACCACAACCTTGTAAGCCTCGGTTCTGGCATCCGGCCATCCCTGGGCTAAGAGGGCAAGCGCCGCACATATAGCCTTCTCAATGTCCTCGCTGGAAAGCATTGGAACAATAAGAGAGATTGACTCGGGGCATTTTATCCCGGTCAGCAATCGAAGCGATGAAATGATCTCATTGCGGTCGGGGCTTTTCAAGGATTCTGTGATGAGCTCCCCGATTCGGGCATAGTTCAGACCCGCCAAGGTTCCGAGCATAGAAGAACGGCTCTCTGACCAAATTGCAGACGAATGATAAATTTCAAGAACTGCGTCCGCAGTTTTTTTGTCGCCAAATTCTTGCAAGGCTTGCGCAAGATTATGATCCCACGCCGAGCGTCCTGGAATAGCCTTGAGAAAGAGTTCCAAGAGCTTTCTATTTTTCAGTTTGATGAACGCCGACTCAAATTCATAATTGCCGGCTTTTGACGGCGAACTCGGTTCAGAATAAAATTCAGTAATGGCATCAACAGCTTTAGCGTCCCTGTAATTGGCGATGGCAGCAATGATTTTGCTTTTCAATCCGGAGTTCGAAGATGTCCTGTAAGCGTTGACGAGCAGATCTATCGCATCTTTTTTGCGCAGAGTTCCAAGCGCCTGAACTGCGGCTTCTCTTACTTCATCGTCCCCATCGTTGATAAGCCTGCTCAGTATTTCCAGCGCTTTCCCATTTGCAAAGAGACCGATCTTTGCAGAGACTATTCTCATTTCCGGCTTTGAATCGGAGGATGAATCGGCAAATATCTGCTCCAATTTGTCGCTGTTCCATGAAGAAAATGGACGTTCCATCAAGTAATTTAGCATGGAAATCCTTGCATCGCTGTCTTTCTCTTTTTCGATCCGCTCAAGAATGACTGGAAAATAATTTGCGTGTCTATCGGTCAAAGCGCGTGCAGAAATGATTCGGATCTGCGGATCTGCATCTTCAAGCAATTTCAAGATCGTCTTTTCTGATGCCTCGCAATTAAGACTGCCAAGCATTTCAGCGGCAATTCGTCTTGATTTTGGATTTGGATCGGAAAGGTGCGGAAAAAGTTCGGCATACGCTATGTCAGGATCAAAGTTTTGAAAGATATAATCATTCACGTAGAAATCCGTGTCCAAAGCGAACAGCTTGTCCGCGATAGGCTTGATTGTCGTCTCGTCTTTGAACTGGGCAATATTACCTGCGATCGAATTAGATGCGTCAGGGTCAGTTTCAAGCGAGAGCGCCTTGAGCAGACAGGGAAGGGATTTCTTATCCCGAATTATTGAGAGAGACTCAGATGCGGCGGATCTGACACGCGGGGACTCGTCCCGAAGCGCATGGGTCAGTATCAAGACAGATTCCGGGCACCTGTATCGGCTGAGCATGTAAACTGCGGACAAGCGAATTTCCTCGTAAAACACATCATTCGGGCGAATCTTATCACCAATATAGTCCAATAGGGAGTAGATGAAATCATAGTCCAGTTTGTGGGTCAGTGCTGGCCCAATCTTGTTTTCAAAATATTCCAGGGCACTATTAGAGAGTCGTTTGAGATAATTTTCCCTCATATTGGCCGCAACGCCAAAGACATCTACAAGTCTCTCATCGTAGAAAATTCCTAGAGATGACATAATCTCGCTTTTTTCCTCAAGTGGAGCTTCATTGAATGGCAGAAGGAGCTCGCGAATTTCTGGCTTGTCTTTAAAATCATCGGGGTCAATCGAGCGAAACGCTGTGAAGTGAAAGAGAAGGAGAATCCCCGCAAGGAGACAAAGCAGGAGACCTGCTGAAATAAAAAGTTTATTTCTAGTCTTCATTTTGGGAATCTGTCGTTCTTTGTTTTGTGGACGAACCTGACTTGGCGGACGATGCGACCTGTCCACCTTGTCCAGCTCTTTCTCTCTCTTGTATTCTGATAAAATCATCCGACATTGCATATTTTCCAGTAAATGTCACGATAAATTCCTATGATTGCACAATCATGGCGCAATATTGACTGGAAGG
>DYRX01000266.1 GCA_020718525.1 Victivallis vadensis | reverse complement strand
GAGCGAATGCCACGGAGTTGTCTGTCGAACTTGAAGCTCCGCTTGGATTTCCGACAAGGTCATGAGCGGCGCCGGAAGAGATTGATGCTGTGACTGTTCCCGCGCCTGTCATTCCCGAGACTGCGACGCTGTAGCTGGAGCCGGAACCAGAGACGAGAGCGGAATTTGCTCCTGCAGTTCCTCCGATCACAATGTCGGACTGGTCGAAGCCTGTGACGGATTCGCTGAAAACAACATTAAAATTGATTGTTTTAGACGTTGTAGGATCTGCCTGGGAAAGAGCTTGATTGATGGTGACACTTGGTGCCGTTCCGTCATAATATACGATATTGTCGGAAAAAGTCGCCTGAGCGTTATAGGAGCCGGAGACGGAGTGGACAGCGCCTGCAGGAATGTTCGCGATGACGGTTCCTGAATTGCTCATGCCGGAGACAGCGACGTTGTATGTTGTTTCGGAGCCGGTGACGACGGCTGTTGTGGGAAGCGCAGTTCCGCCGAGAAGGATGTCAGAGGAGCTGAAATCGCTTACGGACTCAGCGAAGACTGCGGTGAAGTTGATCGGGGAGGAATTGCATGGATCGCTCTGGACGACAGCTTGGTTTATGCTTGCCGCAAAGCTTGAAGGATCGGAGAAATTTACGGCAATGTTGGTTTTGCTGTAATTTGTTACTGCAGAAGCGTTTCCGCCCGTGAATGCGCTGTTCTGGAAGACGGTGCTCAAATTCGAGATGTCGTTCGAGTTTGCGTGGGCGACGGCGTTCCCCGAAAGAGATATTGTAATCTGGGAACTGCTGTTGCGGATCGCACTTGGACTGAGCCCGGAAGGGATGTTCGAGAAAAGAGTCTTGCCTCCCGCGAAGTTGTCGCCGTCATTGCCCGTGAAGGAATCGCCTGCGAGCGTAAGGACAAGCGTGTTCGAGATCGAGCCATTGTTGCTTTCAGATTCGGAGAAAGCAGACGTGGAATAAGAGATCACGGAGCTTGTTCCGACAGACAGCAGGAATGTTTTAGCAAGAGTCGAGGGAACGGTCAGTTCGGAGTCTGACACTTGTATCGGAAGGTTTAGCGTTCCGGAACTTGTCGGGGTTCCGCTGAGGAGTCCCGAGGAGGAGAGTGAGAGGCTGGAACCGGAGCCGGGTGTAAAAAGCCTTGACTGGTTGCTTGGGAAGCTTGAAGCCGGGCTGAGTGCGGAGAGTGTGTAATTGGTCCCATTTCCTGCGGATATCCCGATCGTTGCGCTGAGTGGTGCAGTGTTAGTACCATAGTTGAACCTGATTTCACCGCTGTTGTAGAGGACTATTTCGAAATTGACAGGGGAGCCCAGTCCAACAACGACTGCGCTCCATCTTACTACGACATTTGTTCCGTTGTCCGTTATGTAGATGTCTCCTGTGCTAGTGTTGAGATCGTCGTAGAGCGCGGCAATTCTCTTTGCGTTTTTAAGATTTGTGTCGCTGTTTATCCATGAACCGTGATCGTCGGTACTGCGCAGATCTATGAATCCGTTGGAAGAAATGTAGATAGTGCTGATGTTTTCTTCATAGAACGGGAAGGAGAAAGGCAAGGTGTATGACCAGGAACTGTCGTCGCCCTTCCAGTTTCTGGCTGTTCCGCCGTTGTTGAAGGCGGAACCGGGATTTGATTCGGTGAAAGTAGTGTTAGAAAAGGACCATGTGCATGCGCCGGTGCCGCCACTTGCATTCAACTGGTACGAATATGCCGAATTCTGTTTTGCCGCAGGGAGAGTCTGAGGGGTTGTGATTTGGAGAGGACTGGTCCAGTTTATGCTGTTGTCCGTGTTAGTTGAAGCGGGAGATGGATTTCCAGAGCTGTCGTGCGCCGCTCCGGATGGTATGGAGACAGTCACGGTTCCGGTAGTCTGCATTCCGCTGACAGCGATATTATAGCTTGTCCCTGAACCGGTCACTAGTGCTGTTTCTGCGCCTGCGCTTCCGCCGATTTCGACATCGGTGCTTGTAAAATCAGAGACGGATCTGCTGAAGGTCGCGGTGAAATTTACTGTTGTTTTTGCGCTCGGATCCGCCTGTCCAGAAGCCTGCGTTATCGTGACTATAAAAGGAGCATGGCTGTATGTTACACTGTTGTCGCTGTTCGTTCCTGTGCTGTTCGAATTGTTCTGCGCGTCGTGCGCGGCGCCGGCGGCGATGTTGGAAATCGTGACAGTCCCAGAGGAAGTCATTCCGCCTACCGCGACATCGTATGTCCTGTGGTCGCCGGAATCGGTCACTTGAACAGTCTTAGTTCCTCCGGCAGTTCCACCGATTACGACATCGGAAGAATCGAAATCGCTGACCGCATCGCTGAATACTACCGTAAAATGTATTTCGGAATTTGATGTGGGATCTGCTTGTCCGCTTGCCTGGTTGTTTGTGACGGTCGGACCAGTGGTGGCGGCGTTGAATGTTACAGTGTTGTCCGAGGACGTGGAAGCGGCGTTGGGTTCGCCTGAGGCGTGTGCCACCCCTGCAGGAATGGAGGCGATGACAGTTCCGCTCGAAGTGATTCCTGAGACGCTGATGGTGTAGCTTGTTCCGGATCCGCTCAGGGAAATGGATTTTGTTCCTTCGGCAGTTCCGGAAATTACGACGTCTCTGGCTTCGAAGTCGGTCACAGACGAGCTGAAAGTTGCGGTGAATTGAACTGGTGAGGAGCTTGCCGGATCTGCCTGTCCACCAGCCTGTTCGACGGAAACCGTCAGCGACGGGGTTCTCGAAAAATTGATTGTCACGGGCTCGCTTTCCACAGATTTGACTCCATCAGAGATCATGCATTGGAAAGTATATGTTCCCGGGAGGGCATCGGAAGCGGAGCTTTGGACGATTGTCGCAGTTGCCGATTTGGCGGAATTGCTCGAGTTTGGCGAGAAGGTCAGTGTGCCGGGTCCGGAAGTCTGGTGCCAATAGTAGATGAGATTGGATTCGCCGATGGAACTTGCGCCCAGAACGCTGATGGCAGGAGTGACAAGGGTGGGATAGCTCAGATTGACTGTCGAGGGAGAAGGCTGATTGGCGACTGTCGGTGCGTCTCCTGCGGATCCCTTCTTGATGAGGAGCCGAGGTGGTGGGAATCCGGCATTGTTTTCCTTGGAGGACAACTTCATTTCGGGATAGATTTGATTTCTGTCTATATCAAGGACAAAGGAACGCAGTTTGTCTGGCGGGGTATTTTTAACATATTCGGTTACAGGAATTTCCAGGAAATAGTCGAAGGGAAGTCCGTCATTGTCAACTGTGGCTTCCCCGACGAGTTCGCCTTTCTGGGGCGCATTGAGTCCGTTTATGGCATACTCGCTCCACTCGTCTTCAGTTGCGAAAGCGCGGACTCTGCAATATGTATCGTTTGTGCCGGCAATCCTGATGTATGCGGAATCGAGGTCGTCGAGAGAAACGGAGGAAAGATCGAATCTGATGTAGCCGATTTGGGCGTCCGCTCCGGATGCGTATCTGTATATCTGGATGTAGGGGGAGAGTCCGTAGTTGTTTGCCGCCGCGGATCCCGTGAGGTACACATATGCGTCGGCATCGGCATCAATAAGCGTGTCGGTTTGTGTTCCGACATCGCGGACGGAAATCTGCCTGGTCTCGACGGCGCTGTTGTTTTCATCGTCGGTGATTCTGAGCGTGACAGTGCGCGACGCGATTGTTCCAGGATTTCCCGAACTTGCATACACATGGGTCGGATTCGCCTCTGTCGAGGGGACAGAATTGTCGCCGAAATCCCATTCGTAGCTTAGCTGGCCGCCGTCAGGATCAATGCTTCCGAGAGAGCTGAATTGGATGCCAGTACCGGTGTCAAAGAGATCGAAGCGCTGTCTGTCCAGGTCTGTGTGGGTCCTGAGCAGGGGAAATCCGATGTCAGGCTTGCTTATGACTGCGCAAGGTGCGTAGTCAGTTGCTGACTCGGAGTCGCCTTCAAGCACCACCAGTGCCTGGGTCAGAATGTTGGTGTCAACGAGAGCAACAAGTTTTCTGTCAACTGCCGCGAGCTCTCTGACGCAGGTGGTATGAAATGCCAAAGATGAGGAAGATATCCATCTTGACGAGGCGGCGATTGGGTTTCCCGAAGAGTCTGTGGGGGCAAAAGAGTAAGAATTCTGCGCCATCGTGTCGGCGAGTGCGAATTTTTCAAGCTGTAGAGCCAGCGCATTGTTGCTAGCGTAGGCTCCAAGCAGGTATATCGAATCGCCCGCAATTGTCAGTTGAACTCCGTTCCAGCTGTTGGAAATATCGGTGTAAAGCGATGCGGAGACCTTGCATTCGGTCTGGAAGTATCCGGAAGAGAATGTTTTGTGCCAGACCATTGTGCCCGTGCTGATTTTGAAGCAGAAGAGATGGGCATATGTATATTTGGTCAAGCTGGTGTTGTATACGACTTCGGGACTGAAGACTACGACATAGTCGCCTTTTGTCGCAATTTGGGGGGCGATTAGCCTATTGAGCGATGCATAGGTGTTCCCCGTCTCGCCACTCGGATTGTAATTTGTGTTGATAGTCATGTCGCAGAGGCCGCTCGATGAATTAACGCGTTTCAACTGCATTCCGCCTGCCGCCGTCCAGTTCATTGACGATGCCCCGTTTTGACCGGCGAAGTAGTAAACGTGACCATCTTCTCCAACGCAATAGGCTCTGAGAGCGCCGTTCGCATGGCAATTCCCGAAATTCAGATATGTTGTATTTGCATCGGTATAAGTCCATTTTGTGGATACCGTATAAGGATTTTCCGTGAACTCGTAGGCGGTGATTTTAGTTCCGATGTAGGAGGTTTCATTTGAATTTCTGAAGGCATAGACTCGCTTATTTTCGACGAGGAAGGGGTGCCACATCTTCATGGATTCCAAAGTGCATCCAGTTTTATATTCCTTGCCTACGATGTAGCCACAAGAACCTCTCTCTGTCGGACTGTGTCCTCCCAAACCGCCTCTGGCAAAGATGTATGGATTCGACTCGCTCATTCCGAAATAGCCTGTCGAGTTGGGATCGTTCGAGCCTAGCGGACCATTGTCAACACTCGTGTTTCCCCAATACCATTCCGGATGCGCGCTTCCGTTGTAGATGTCGAGCACAAAATTTCTCGCCTGATCCTTGCCATACATTGTCCAGAAGGAACCGTCGGCTTTCCAGTAATGGTTGATTATTCCATACTCGTTGTCGGTGTCCATGTAGCCGGCGCTCGAGAGACAGCTTGCCGAACCGTAGTGTATTGAAACTTTATTCGACAGCTCCGAGCCGTCATTAAGGTCGAGCGTTCCGAAGGAAACGTATTTCTGCCAGTTCTTGCCTGATGCATATATATCCTCTGGTTTCGGCGGAAGAACGACTGCAATCCGACCGTTTCTTACGGAGACATGCCCCGAACGAATTCCCGAATATGGAGAATTCTGATGAGGATTCTGGAGAAAATAGCCGATTGCCTTTGCCCATTTGATCTGCGGTGTTCCTGCTATGCCTTTTGCGCTGGCGTTACGGAAGTTGCCGTCCTTGTTGACCTGCGCCCAGAAATCGCATGCTTCCGGAGCAGGAAGTCTTTCATAGGCTCCGAGATCCGGAGCTGATGCAGTCTTCCTTGCAATTCTCGAAGCAGGATGCAGGTACTGCCAAGTTAAAACTGGATCGGGAACTATTGTGCCGTAGAATGCGGGAAGGGGGACAGCGGAAGGATGCAGTCCGTTCGAGGATATTCCAGCTACGGCGGAGGAAATGTTG
>DYRX01000563.1 GCA_020718525.1 Victivallis vadensis | reverse complement strand
TAACATCAATGAGTTGCAATGTAAATATTACTATACGCAAAAAGGAACATCCGTTCTAGAAGGAGGAAGGCAGCGCCAGAAATACGTGCCTAACTGCCAGGCCGAAGCGGCTCTTGCCGGAGTGGAAGAATACAGGCGGGCTCTTTCAATGCTTGACCGCCTTTCGGAAATCAATATTAAAATGATGAAGGATCGAGCATTAAAAAATAAGAAATGAGAAATTTTCGCCGACAGACGGAGCCGAAGTGTTCGTCCACAATCACCTTCCTCTGGCGGCGGCATACTGCCGGCGCCTGGGCCTTGTGGAGACCGTTGACCGTATGCTTCCGACAAAGATGGAAGTTTCTTCCGGGCTTGTTGTTCAGGCAATGGTGCTTGACACTCTTTCCGGCCGTTCTCCATTGTACCGTGTCGCCGAGTTTCTTGAGACCCATGACATTGAGCTACTCCTCGGACAGAGCCGTCCGGCCTCGGATTTCAACGACAGCAATCCGGCCCGCTCCATGGATGCCATCTTCAATTCAGGCACCGGTCGCATCCTTGGCGAACTTGGCATGAGCGCATTCCGCCAGTTCGGCCTTGACGGATCCAGAGTCCGCTACGACACGACATCGGTCAATGTGCGGATCAATTTCGAAGGCGGAAGTGCCGGCAAGGGGAAGACCTTCTCTGAGAGAGGGATAAAAAATGAGATGCGTCTTCGATGTCTCGTTCGCAGCAGAAGAAATCAGAGAGGACGTGGAGATGGAAAAAATGAAGGCGGGATGCTTTGTCCTGCTGTCAAACATCTCCGCCGACGGATACGCGGAATGGACTCCAAAACGCTTCTAGAGACATACAAGGGACAGCACGCTGTCGAGGGCAACTTCTCTTTTCTCAAAGATCCGATCATCGTCAACGACACTTTTCTCAAAACCCCTTCCCGGATCGGGGTGCTCGGAATGATACTGGTTCTCTCCCTGATGATCTGGAGGCTCATGGAAAAAGAGCTCAGACGCCATGTGGAGCAGAACGATGAAGCACTGCCAGGCTGGGACAAGAAAATGACGAGAAAACCGACGGCTTTCATGATGACGACAAAAATGCTCGCAATCATGACTGTTCTGGCGGACGGCAGAAGACGCCTGATCAAAGAGCCGACAACAGTGCAGATGCAGTATATCCTTGCACTAGGACTATCGAAAGATGTCTTCTGCGATCCTGAATCCAGATGCAATCCTAAAATTACAAGAAATA
>DYRX01000265.1 GCA_020718525.1 Victivallis vadensis | reverse complement strand
TCGGAACTAGAGCAAGAATGCCAAGCTTCCATAGCAGTCTGCGCTTCTTTTTCATAAGACTGTATAAGTTCAGCGTCACAGGGGGGCATTTCCCAAAAGTTAAACATTCTCTCGCACTAAGACACGAAGCACACGAAGTAAAGAAAATGTTGTCCGCCTGTCTGATGTCCAATATTTGTCCTTCCAGGACAGGCAAGTTTCATTCTTCCTTTGCGCCTTTGTGAGAGAATATTTCATGTGCCTTATCCTCAACTGATAGGAATTACACCCGAGACGAAGCGACTCGTCTTTCTTGGATACGAGTCATCGTCGGGGATTACCTGGCTCCATCTTCGACTTCTTTGCCATTTCGCGTGAGAGCTCGGAGCTCTTTCGAAATCTCCGCCGATTCAAGCAGAGAAATGAATGTGAGAAAGGCGCAGAACAGCACGGTCCATTGCAATTTATTTTAGAGCTTGCGAAAAGATTATGACATGGAGGAATTCTACTGCACGTTTATTTTGAATTCCTTTTCCGACTTGGCTCCTTTAGTGTTTTCGCTGATTGCCTTGACAGTATAAGTTCCTGGTTTTTGGAACGTATATACGGCTCTTTGTCCGTGAACGACGAGATTTTCGGATTCTTTGCGGACGCCAAGCTGATAGTCAGAACCCTTTGTTCCGAGCTCCCATCTGATGCCCAGATTCTGGGATCCGGAGGCGTCAAGGGCGACCGAGAGAGGGGCCTTGCCAGTCGTCGGTGTTGCGCTTGCGATGAGTTCCTGCGGAATAGATTTGCTTGCCATCTTTTTCGGATCGGAAGGATTGCTGTAGGCGTAGAGCTCGAGCGCGTCGTCGTCGCCGTCGCCGTCTGTGTCAGTTTTTTTCGGATCCGTGTAGGTCAGATTGACTTCCTGTCCGTCGAAGAGGGTGTCTCCGTCGCAGTCGGGATTAGTCGGATCGGTTCCAAGCTTGGTTTCGGACTCGTCGTCCAATCCGTCAAGATCCTTGTCTCTTGTCAGATGTTCGGGAGATGGAGAAAGCCTTGCAACCCATATGTTATTCGTGCCTTTTGTCGGATCCGCGGCAGTGAACGTTCTCGAGTTCCAGCTAGGCATGATGCAGTTTGGAAGGGAATTTTCAGCGACAGCAATTGCGAAAGGCATTCTTTCTGCTTCGCTTTCGCGCCATATTTCGCGTGCCTTGTCCCAGCTTCTTTTAACCAATGAAAATCCCTGCATCATCACACTCTTGTTGGCGCCGTCAAGCCAGAAGAGATAGAGAGTTTCGCCGCAAAGCGTTGCGGCGCAGAATTTTGACGACATCGGCTTGATTTTGCTGAGTCCGCTAGCGGCGTGTCCCTCAATCTTTGAAGCAGTTCCATTTTTCACAGACCAGACAATTATTTTTCCAGTTTCTTTCTCGTCCTTTTTGCTCTCGCCCCAGACGGCGAAAAATTCCTTGTCGGAGAAGGGGACGACAGAGAGCCCTTGGTTTTCCCAGCCGATATTGATTTTTCCCAGACTCTTCCAAGGGCTTGTGCCGTCGGAGGAATAGATGTTCATAAACTCCTGTTCAGGGCTGGGAATTATGACGCTGTCCTTTCCGAACGGGAGAATTGTCAGATAGTTTCCGCAGGGATAGTCCTTTGGTCCGAGCGTTGTTCCGCAGTCCGGATGCTTCCAGTTGACAAGATCATCAGAGAGGCTTGTCCTCACGCGCCATCCATACTGGCTGTTCTTCGTGTTGGTTTTCCAGGCGGCCCAAAGTCTTCCCGAAGGCAGGCTTGTCGTGTGGCACCAGCTTACACAGCCGCGGGTGTCATCTCCGACTATGACGGCATCAAGGTCTTGTGGGACGGGCATTTTAGCTCTTTCCTCTCTGCTGACAGGTCTTGGATAAACGCCCCATCCGTCTTTTTTCGGGGAAACGACCTTGAGAACCCATCCGAAAAATGGCACGCCGCTTCCGCCTCCGGCGCTTCCGCACCAGGTCATGTTGCTCATGTATGAAGCACCTCGGAGCTGTTGATCCGGGAAATTGAGAGCCATGCCACAGCGGCCTTCCCAGCCTTTTGCAGTACAAGGATCTGTATAGACTTCGCCCCATTTCCATTCCGGCTGGAGATCTGTCATCAGGCCTGGCTTTGACGAGATGTCACCGACGTTTTTGAGTCCGTCCTTGCTGAAGAAGGCGAAGCCTCTGAAGAATCGGTCGGAGGTTCCGAGTACTGCGCGATCCGCGTCGAGGGCGGAAATGTAGAAAAGGGTCGGATAGTCAATTGCCTGCTTTATGTCTTTGAACGCCAATGTGATGCGTTCTTCAACTGCGCCCATCTTCCTGTCTTTCGCGACGTATGTGTCTGCCGGGGGCATTTCGTGTGGCGGCCTGTATTGGGAGTAGAATCCGCAGTCGAAGACAGGGGAGGCGTCGCTGACAATCGGGAAAGCGCTTTTTTCTCCATCGTTCACGAGACGTATGTTGTCGAAGAAGACCGGACCTGGACCGGCAAAATTTCGCAGTTGTATGTCTATGTCGCAGATATTTGAGGGATCGAGCTTCGAAGACCATATAGCGCTCTTGAGATCGAATGAAATCGTGCGATATTCGCCGGGGTCTATCTCGAAATGCTGGTAGGAGGAACGCTTCGTGAAATCCTCGATGAAGACGCGTATTGTCGCCTTGTTCGGGCTCTTTACGTCAATCCATAGCTTGTCGTATCCGCTCCAGTCTTTTTTATCCCCCATGCGCTGGAGATTTTTAAACATTGAAAATATCGTGTAGAATCTTGTGCTGTTCCAGTCGGCGGGTCCCTCCATCTCGCCGTATATCATGTTGTTGGGATCAAGGTACTTGACCTTTCCGTATGCCCAGTCGAAGCTCTGCCAGCGTTCAGCCGCGAATGTGATCATCTTGTCGTTGGGAACAGTTTTCTCGAATATTTCGAATACGCCTGCGGCATTTCCCTGGCTTGCGCAGGCTTTGTCGTTGCGCACCATGAGATTACAGCTCGAGTAATCATGCTTCCATAGGACGTCTCCACCGCTTTTCGGCTTGCATTCCCAAAGGGGCTTGCCGTCGGCACCGTTTTGCTCTCCGTTCTCGAAGCCCATGATGAGCTTGGGCTCGGATTTGGCAAACGCCGACGCCTGCATGACGACAATGAGAATCAGTGGGATCAGAGATTTTTTCATCCTTATTGTTCCTTTCGTTTTTTGGCATTTATGATTCATTGTTCAAATATCTCTCTTCTTTTTCTCCAGTCAATGCGAAATTCGCACTAGTCCCTCGGATTCCATCTTTATCTTGGGTTTGCCTGACTCTTCCCGTCAATCACCAAAATTGATTCTTCAGCGTAGAGTCTAAGTGCCGGGAAAGGATCTTCCTCTGCGATTTTCTCGAGGACCTTTCTTGCCTTGTCTCCCCCCAGCTTTCTCATCGCATAGGCTATGTGGAATCTGAAGTCGAATCGCAACTTTTCAAGTGGCGCGGAGATCTCGTCAATGTATTCCTGGTTTCCTATCGAGGCAAGAACGTCAGGGATGTATCTGCTTCCGGGGGCGCCGGAGGGAGCCTTTTTCCATCTTTCCAGCAATGCTGGCGCCGCCTTAGGATCCTTGAGTATCGCCAGAGACTTGCAGATGAACAGAAGAAGGTCGCCGTCCGCATCAGGAATGCATTCTATAAGTGCGTCCGCCGACTCCGGATAGTTCGAAAGCTCATCTGCCGCCTTCCATCTTTCCGAGTTAGGCGCATTTTTTAGCTTTGAGATTAGCTCCTTCAATCTTGCTTCGTCCTTGAGGACGCTCTGGTCTCTTTGCGGTAGAAATCCGTCGGTCTGTCGCGGGTCGCTTTCCACCGTTTTCATAATCTTCATGTCGCGCAGATCGGCAGGATGGGGAAATGCGGATAAAAAGTTTTTTTCAGTATCAGCTCCAGACAACGAAGCATCGGGAGTGAGTCCGTCCGCTTCTACTGCTTCAAAAGAAATTGAATCCATGCGTATTTTTCCGGAATTGAAATGTTCGTCATATGATTTGAGGGGCGGATCTGGAATCTCTCCGCAGTCAACGGCGAAATAGAAGGGAAATTCCGAAATGTTTTTTTTGATTTCCTGGCGCCTGCCGTCCAATGAGCAGACAAGTTTCATGGAGAGCAGATGCGAATCTCCATGTTTTTTCGCATTGACTCGGAAAATATTGAGACCATCTCTGAGATTTGGAAGAGTCCTTTTGTTGAGCTCTCTCGCGGCAAAAAATTCAAAATCGGATATCCCATTTTTCTTCGGGTCAGCGTTTTCTGGCAGATTCAGTTCGAGTTTGACCAGAAAACCGTAGGATGTAAGCAGATCCGGCTTCGAAAGGCGGCGCGCCTCTCTTCCAAGCTCGACGGAAACGGCTTCTCCTCTATGGATTCCTTCCGCACCAAAAACGTTCTTCCAGGTTTTTCCAGAATCCCGGGATACTGAAAAGCTTGCAGACGATTTTGGATCGGACATATGAAGAGTGGCGGAGATTTTGCCGTCAATAAGAGGATACGGAGATGCAATTCGGTATATGAAGACAGATGGAGTTCCGGCTTTTTCCGGGTGGAATTCAGGCGAAGAAGCATCGCTGTCTTTTCCTGAACATGCGGTGTTCGATGAATCTGGCTGGAGATCTCTGCGAAATGAGAGCGGATCAGGGATAGGGCGGAATGTTTGAATTTCCTCGCCGGCTACGGCATAGACTCCGTTTCTCCTTCCCTCTTTGTAGCTGTAGTAGCGGAGGTTGTAGTCACCTTCAAGGACATATTCCCTCTGATGGAGACCTGTTGGAATTATGCGCCCCTTGTTTTGCCAGTCGAAAACTATGCTTTCGCCGCTCTTCAGCCCTCTCGACAGGGTGTGCACATTTTGAGGCGCTGTAAGGTGTCTGTGAACACGGGCGGCCATGACTGGAATTCCCCATGTGCCAATCCTGGACTTCTGCACGTCCCAGTAATAAAATCTGGCAACCGGATCGAAGTCGTGAAATCTATAGATGCCGTCGGAATCGCGGTATCTGAGCGACGCGACAGTGTGTCCTTCTGTGCAGGAATCGAAGGCGACGAAGCCGGCGGCCCGCCAGAGGGCAGTCATGGCCCAGCTTAGACCGTCGCACTGGTGATGTCCATAAACCGAGAGAATCTTGTGCGGGTCATGGACGATTTCCTGAGTGTCAATTTCACCTTCGAAAGTGTATCCTCCGCCTGCGGATGCGGCGAGTATCCTGAACCATTTCCATAGTGCAAGTGCCTTAGCCTCTTCACTTTCAGTTTGAACGCCTTCCAGCCTGAAAATATCAGTGGCGGCGCTTCTGTCGCTATAGCAGTCCGGCCATTTGCTGGAATAAATCCTCAAATCCGAAAACAGCTCGTCGGAATATGATTCGTCCACGTAGATTTCCTCGTCGGGAAAGCTCTGGGAGTACGAGGGACTCGGAAAGAACGCCAAGAAAGTGCAGAATAGAAAGCAGGGCAGGGGAGGGGGAAAGAAGCTTCCAGCCGGCGGGAAAAAAGATTTTCGCAATGAACTCATATCTCCTGCTCAAAATTCGAAATGATGCTTGAATGCCACGAAAACAGAGTGAAAAATAATGCTTGAGAAATAAAAAACAAGTCTGAAATACAGGTATAGCATTAAAAAACTGGAAACTGCAATTTCCGCCGCAATGGGACTGATAAAATCATCCAACAGTGCAATTTTCAATAGATAATTTAAGGCGGGCTATGCCCGCAACCCAAAAGGATTTTCTGTCACAAAGACGCAAAG
>DYRX01000562.1 GCA_020718525.1 Victivallis vadensis | reverse complement strand
GACATCCGCAAACGGATCCTACAGCTTTACGGGTCTTGCCAAAGGCAGTTACAGCGTCAAGGCGTCGCTTGCAGGCTACTCCTTCGATCCCGTAAGCCAGAATGTCAGTGTAGTTGCCACGGATCAGACGGGAATAGACTTCACTGCGGCGGCTATCGGCGTTTCCGGCAATATAGTGAAATTGTCCTTCAGCTCCTCACACAGGGAGTCCGTCATTAAAATCGCCGAGGCATTCGAGCAGTATTCGACCGACAGGTTCAGCATAAGCGCGGTCGTCCAGTTCCCGGAGGGTTTCGACTTGGCGGCGATAACGGAGCAGACAGCCGCGAACACTGAATTATCCTTCGATCTAGGGTTCTATTCCTTCAGCGAGACTCTCGACCATGCTGTGAAGAGGAAGCTCAACGGGCTTAAAGGCGGCTCGGTAAGCTTCAAAATGACGGAAACTGACGAGATCAAGGGAAAGCTTGTAACTGTCGAGAAGATTGACATCAAATGGGACAAGAAAAGGAAACTGACGCTCAGGATAGTCGGGACGCCCGCATCGAATGCCGAGACCAACGTAGTTGATCTTTCGGGCGAAAAGGACAGCAACAAAATTACGCGCAAGCTTGACTCATTCAATCTCACCTTCAATGATGCGGAAGTCGGCTTCGCAGAGGGCGAGTCGCTGGCGTTCACAGGCAAGAAGAGCACAAAGACGGTTACAAAGGGCAAGGGAGAAGAGGCTCAGAACTTCGAGCTTAGTGCCTGGAAAGCTGGCGGAACAAGGAAGCAGTAGCGGGGGGGATGGTCAGTAATCAGCGGCCAGTCTTGCGCTTGATTTCACCAGGGAACGCTGAGCGCCAGCTCGGCATCTAAAGAGTAGCCGACAGGATGTCGGCGTTCCCTAGACCCGATAAAAATTGCTCTTTGCGTCTGGAAAGCGCAGGCACCCCGCTCCACAGCTAAAAAAGAGGCGCTACGTCTCCGCATACCCCTTTCCCCCGGCTCAGCCCTAGTCTAATCCTCAGCACTCGTTACCGGTGCTGAAAACAATCGCAGATAAAAATCCCTCGTTTTGAAAAAATAAATTGATGATGCAAATTCAGACTTCCTAACCCGTGGAAAAAGGGATTGTATCGTTTTCAGTCACCGGACGATACCGGTGCGAGCATCTTGTAGACCATTCGCAACTCCGTGCCAGGATAGATTGTCAACAGCTGCGTGATTTTTTCCAATTTCAGCGGTATAAAAGTTTCCAT
>DYRX01000264.1 GCA_020718525.1 Victivallis vadensis | reverse complement strand
GAGCGACGCGGCGGAAGTCATAAGAGTCATGAAAAAACTGAGATGCTGTGCGGAGCTTCAGATTCCCGATGATAGTTTTTCTGCAAAATGCCAAATCTTTTTCCGGGCTATCTGAGGCTGATTTCCTTTTTCGGCTCTGGCACTTCAATGATAATCTTCGGCTCGGCGGGATGGCTGAGCCTTTTGATCTGACCTGGACGGGGATAATTGAGTCCAAGCTCAAGCTCTTTCACCTTGGATATGATGTTTCTTCCACAGCTTCTCTCTATCCTGACATTGTAGTTTTTAACTTCCCTTTCGTATGCGTGGATGTCCGACTGCATTTTCTCGGCCGTCTTGTTGAGATTCTGGGTTTTAGCAGTGAAATGGACCCTGCATAGGGATGCGACGAAGATCATCGTGATCGGAACTGTGAAGAGAAGAAGAACCAAAAAATTGTTCACGATCTCTCCGGTGTCAACCTGCACCGAACTTTTTCTCTTTTTCCTGCTTTTGCCTCCCGCATTGCCGACTGAAGTGATTGTCATCTTTCCTGCTCCTCTCTCTTTGTCTTTTCGGCGACCCTCAATTTCGCCGGTCCGCTTCTTCTGTTCCTGGCGATCTCCTCGTCCGAAGCGACAATCGCCTTTTTCGTTATTATCCTGAGCTCGCTACGCTTTTCGCATCTGCATTCTATAAATTCAGGAGGACATACGCAGTCGAGCGCCTTCTGGCGGAAAAAATGCTTCACAATCCTGTCTTCGAGAGAATGAAAGCTTATCACTGCCATTCTGCCGCCAGGGGACAGAATTTCAAGAGCCGCGGCCAGTCCCTTCTCAAGCTGGGCAAGTTCGTCGTTCACCGCTATGCGAAGCGCTTGAAAACAGAGAGTCGCGGCCTGAAGTCCCGGTCTTCTCTGCCTGCCAAGAACTGAATTGCAGAATTCTGCGAATTCCGCAGTCGAGCTCCAGAGTCTGACTTTTCTTCTCGCGACGATTTCCATTGCCAGCCTTTGCGCCCCCCTGACTTCGCCGTAACTACTGAAAATGTATTCAAGATCCCTCTCGTCGAACGTGTTCAAAATTTCGGACGCGGTTCTGCCGGAACTGGAATCCATTCTCATGTCGAGCGGACCTTCTGACCTAATGGAGAACCCTCTTCCTGGGCAATCAAGCTGAGGAGAGGAAACCCCCAAATCCAGCAGTATCGCGTCGGCTGAAAGCCACCCGATTCCAGCCGCATGATCTGCAAGATCGCCAAAGGAGCCCTTCGCCAAGTGAAAACGCGCTCCGGCAAAGCTCAAATTCGCCTCCGCCTCCTTCAAAGCCTCGCCATCGCGATCAATTCCCAGCAAAACCGCATCCGCATTCCGGCGCAATATCAATGAACTGTGCCCGCCGTATCCGACAGTCCCGTCAATCACTCTCAGAGGCCCGTTTCCGGGGACAAGCGTTTCCAGAACCTCTCCGGCAAGGACAGGATAATGTTTAAGTTCTTTATTATCAGCTAATTGCAACATACAAATTCATTATTTCAGCCCCGCCGAAATCTAGATCTGGCCTCCTTCGCTGATGCGACGGATCACGTCCAGATCATTGCTTTCCGCGTCTCTGACCTCTTTCCATCTCTTTGCCGACCATATCTGTGCACTGTTCAGCGCACCAACAAGAACTGCCTGATCTCCAATTCCCGCAGTTTCCATGAGCCTCTGTGGAACCGAGATCCTGCCCTGTCCGTCGCATTCGCATTCCTGAGCCTGGGACGCAAGCTTCGCCAAAGCCCTGGAAGCCTCCTTGTCGGCGAAGGTGACTTTTCTCATCTTCTCATAAACATCCCGCCTGAACGACCTCAGGGGAATCAGGTGAATCGAGTCATGGCCGCGCAAAAGCACAAAACGGGATGGACTGCCCTTGCTCCTCCAAGAGCTTGGGATCGCAATTCTCCTCTGGGAATCAACGGAATGCTCGTATTCTCCAAAAAAGATGGGATCCTCGGCATCCTCAGCATGGAGAACGCCCTTTGAATCACCCTTTTTCACCATAATTCACCTTTATGCGCCTATTTTCACCTAGGCAACACTAGACCAACCTTTCGCCATATCAAACCGTTTTTCAGGAAATATTCATTTTTTTTGCATTTATTTTTAGGGGGCTGCGGCAAAATAACCTTGCCATTTGCCACTGGCGACTGGTTATCAATCTCAAGGAATGGGGAATGCGCATATCGGGACATGCAAATGGCGAATGACGCCGAAAGTGATAATCTGCCGCCCTGCCTCGGGCTAATTTGGAAAAATAGCGGTAGAGATTCGTTCCTGACCTGATTTTCGCGCATAAATCGGTTTTCTACCACAAAATATCACATCTATAAGTAGTAAGTCTTTGATGATCAACAGCGGAATGGCTACGGAAGAACCTTGACTGCCTCCCGAGGGTATAACAGAGCTACATGAGGCTGGCATTGGCATATATATTCTTACATGGCACGTAAGAGTCTTATTTTTTGTTTCGGGGCAGGAGGAGTCTAGATTTTTATCATTGCAGAGTCGTAGGATTTACGCATCTCGGACTGCGGAGCATATTTCCCTGACAAATGCCCCGATTTCGTCAATGGAGCAGAGTCCCTTTGAATATGCCTCGACTTTGCGGACAAGCGCGCTCCCGACTACCACTCCGTCAACTCCCGTTCCAAGAGCCGCCTTCACATGGTCTGCATTGGATATGCCGAAGCCTGCGACGACCGGAAGCGGGCTGTGCCGTCTGATTGCAGAGATGCGGTCTGCGAAATTCGCAGAGAAAGTCTTTGATTCGCCCGTCACGCCCTCTCTGGAAACATAGTAGATGAATGAGCTTGCCCTGGAAGCCAGCTGGGCTATGCGGGAGTCAGATGTCTTTGGTGTGACAATGCTTGCAAGACCTAGTCCGCAGTCAGATATCTCGTCCGCGATCTTTTTTGCGGACTTCTCGTCGCTTGGCAGGTCGAGGGGCAGGATTGCGCAGACGCCTGACTCGTTCGCCTTCAGGCAGAAGTCTATGAAAGACAGCCTGTTGGAGAAGAGAATTGGATTGAGGTAGGTGAAGAGGACGATTGGAAGGGAGGGATGTCTTTTCCGCGTTTCTGCGGCAATTTCAAGGACTTTGAGCTGATTGATTCCGGAGTTAATGGCCCGTTCGGCGGCAAGCTGATTGGCTTCTCCGTCGGCGAGAGGATCGGAAAAGGGGACTCCGAGCTCTAGCATGTCCGCTCCTGCCTGGGCTGTGATATCGCAGACTTGCACGGATCTGCCGAAGTCCGGATCGCCTGCAGTCACATAGAGGACAGCCGCGCCACGTCCCTGTTCTGCGCATTTTGCGAACATGGAGGCTATTCTCGGGCTTTTTGGGATTTTCTCGCTCATTTTCTGTTTGCTCCTGATTTCAGCCATGCGTCCACGAATATGTCGAGAGCACCGTCGAGGACAGCGGCGCTGTTTCCGGTTTCAACATCGGTTCTGAGGTCTTTGATCATCTGATACGGATGCAGAACATATGAGCGGATCTGGCTTCCCCAGGCTATCTCGGCCTTCTCGCCGCGGATGGCGTCCGCCTCTTTTCTTTTTTCCTCTTCCTTCAGTTCGTAGAGCTTCGCCTTGAGCATCTTCATTGCTGTCGAGCGGTTTTTGTGCTGTGACCGCTCCATCTGGCAGGAGACAGTGACGCCAGTGGGAATGTGCGTTATTCTTATTGCACTGTCAGTTCTGTTCACATACTGTCCGCCGGCGCCGCTCGAGCGGTAGGTGTCAACCCTGAGGTCCGCTTCGTTCACTTCGATCTCCACATCGTCGTTCAATTCGGGAAAGACATCAACCGAGGCAAACGATGTATGGCGTCTTGCATTGCTGTCGAACGGGGATATGCGCACCAGGCGGTGGACGCCTCTTTCGGCCTTCAGATATCCGTATGCGAATTCGCCGGTGACCAGGAGTGTCACGCGCTTGTAGCCTGCTTCGTCGCCCGCCTGCATGTCAAGAATTTCATCCTTGAATCCCTTGTTTTCGAACCATCTGCGGTACATGCGCAAAAGAATGGAGACCCAGTCGCAGGACTCTGTTCCGCCTGCGCCTGCGTGTATGGTGAAATAGGAGCTGTTTCTGTCGAATCTGCCCGAAAGATAGCTCAGCATTTCAAGCTTGTCGAGATTTGCGGACAGTGAAATCCAGGCTGATGCTGCGTCCTTGAGCAGGTCTTCATCCTGGGACTCGATGACGAGTTCGGCGAGCGCCATGAACTCGGCAAGATCCTTGGAGAGGATGTCGAAGGGTTCGACGGCATTTTTGCACAGGCTGAGCGCATCAATTGTCTCCTGCGCCTTTTCGCGGCTGTTCCAGAAGTTCGGATCGCTCATCCGCGTTTCCAGCTCGGCTCTCTTCTTCCTCTTTTCATCTATGCCCAGAAAAGAGTTGAGAAAGCTCATCCGTTCTGCGCTCTTCGCCGTATTGCTCTTCAATTCGTCCAATGTCATTTGCGCAATCTCTTCGGAAATTTGTGTTGAAACAAAAAAACAATATAACATTAGGCAGGCGAACTTGCCATGTCGGCAAATCAATATATTTTACAAAATGCCCACTGGAATGGCGGAAATCCTGTCTTGAGACGGATTTTATGCGGATTTCGCAGGTTGGGAATGGCTCTAAACAATTCAATACAGATTTGGAGACTCGCGATGATGGATAAGAAAAGCCTCTCGTTTTTGGAAAAGCTTCTGAACTCTTCAGGTCCGTCCGGCTTCGAGTATCAGACGGCGGAGATTTTCAGGGACTACTTGTCGGACTTTGCCGACAGAGTCTATGCGGACGTCATGGGGAACAGCATCGGAGTTCTCGACCGCGGAGACTCCCTGAAGGTCATGCTTGCGGGGCACTACGACGAGATCGGCTTTCAGGTTGTGCATTTTTCAGACGAGGGCTACCTCTATTTCCGCAGTGTCGGCGGGATAGACAGGACGACCGTTCCCGGCACCGAGGTTGAAATTCTGACGGCAAAGGGGAGAATTGCCGGAGTCATCGGAAAAAAGCCGATTCATCTTACAAAGGAAAAAGAGCGGGACTCCGCGCCTGAACTGAAGGATTTATGGATTGACATTGGTTCGGAAGACAAAAAGGAGACGCAGAAGCTGGTTTCGGTCGGCGATCCCGTCGCAGTGAAGAGCAATTTCAAATTTCTTGGCAAAAACAAGATAATGTCGAAGGGCATGGACGACAAGATTGGTGCCTTCGTAGTGGCGGAGACGCTTAGAACTCTCTCGAAGATGCGCATCTCATGCCAGGTTTTTGCCGTTGGCACTGTGCAGGAGGAGCTTGGGCTCAGGGGCGCCACACCCTCTGCCTTCGGAATCAGCCCGGACGTCGGATTCGCGGTTGATGTCGGATTTGCCACTGACGTCCCGGATCTTCCGAAGAAGGAATGCGGGGACATTCGTCTCGGAGGCGGAGCGGCGCTGAGCAGAAACGCGGACAACAATCCGACCCTTTTGCGCAGGCTCAAGGACATCGCGGCAAAAAAGAAGATCAAGATACAGGAGAAGGTCGGATTCCGGGCCAGCGGAGGAACAGACACAGCCGCGATACAGCTAAGCCGATCAGGGGTGGCTACAGCTCTCATCAGCATTCCGAACAGATACATGCACACTCCGGTCGAGCTTTGCGATATCAGGGATGTCGAGGCGGCGGTCAAGCTTCTTTCCGAGACCATTGCAAGCTTCAAGGGCGGCGAATCATTTATCCCAAGCTCATTCTGAATCTAGTGTCCTGTTTCCTAAATAACGATACTATGTCTCTTTAATAATTCAGATT
>DYRX01000561.1 GCA_020718525.1 Victivallis vadensis | reverse complement strand
TAAGAAGCCCCATGCCTCTATTGAGAGGATTGAAACGTTCCATTTTTATCTCCTTTGATTAATGGATGAAGTAAGAATCCCCATGCCTCTATTGAGAGGATTGAAACGAAATCGAGATTCGAGCCACGTTGAACTTCAGCCGGAAGTAAGAATCTCCATGCCTCTATTGAGAGGATTGAAACATTACTGCAAAGGGAAGGTCACAATCGTGACCTGACCGTAAGAATCCCCATGCCTCTATTGAGGATAAAGAAAGGATGAAGGATGAATCAGAGCGCCCGTCTTTGACTCATCCTTCATCCTTTCATCTTTTTCTTGTATACTATGGGCATGGCGCAGCCACTGGTTATAAATCGCATCACCAAAAAGGAAAGCGACGCATTGCAGGCATTCAACCAGCGCCTGCTGAATGAATTGGGAAAACAAGTCAGGCAGGTGATTCTCTTCGGCTCAAAAGCTCGCGGCGACAGCGCGCTTGATTCGGACATTGACGTGTTGATCCTGACAGACGGGGAAAACAGGCAGTTACGAAAAACGATCAGCAAAATCTCCTCCCAAATTGGACTGGATTATGATGTTTGCCTGGGCGCGCTCTTAATTGCAAATAAACGCTGGCAACAAATGTCAAGCGAACGATTTTCCCTCTGCCGCAACGTGGAACGGGATGGAATATTATTATTCAGCAGCGAAGGATAGAAATTCTCAACAGGCTCTGCGCTTTGCAAGGTCTGTTTTTCAAATACTCGAAAAGGCGCCCCATGAGCGAATATCAATACTACGGCTGGCAGGCAATAGACAGTCACCTGAACGAAAAGGAACTGGAAGAAGTGATGGCGCTCTCCAGTCACATGAATGAAGTCTCGCCCACGCGCGCCGTCGTCACATACCAATGGGGCAGTTTCAAACACAAGCCCGCGCAAATCCTCCTCAAATACTTCGACGTCTTCGTCTACGACTCCAACTTTGGATACCGCCGCCTCATCTTTCGCATCCCCAAAAAACTGCTCGACCCGCGCGCCATCGAAATTTATCTTGACGACGAATTCATCCGCCTCGAAACGCAGGGCGCGTACCACCTGCTCGAACTCACATGCAACGACGAAGAAAACACCCTTGAATATGTCAACTCGGACGATATGCTCAACCGCCTCTCTGCCCTGCGCGGACAAATCATTCAGGGCGACTTCCGCTCCCTGCACATTGCCTGGCTCGCATCCGTCGTTCGTGAAGAAGGTTCGCCAGATAA
>DYRX01000560.1 GCA_020718525.1 Victivallis vadensis | reverse complement strand
GACGACGACGACATGGACGGGACTATGGACAAGGATCAGAACGGACCGATTCAGGGAGGCGCAGTTCCAGACAGCGTCAACGAGAACGACCTCTTCGAGATCTCTATAGTCAAACCCAAGCTCGATGAAGGAACCGTGAACATCAAAATGTCAGAAAACTTCAAGCTCTATGAGGACAAGCTAAAGAAGAAAAAAGCACAGGAAAGCTATTCCGTGTCGGAACTGCCGAAAAAACTCTGGGCCGAAGCCGTAGCCCCATCACAGAAAATCCTCGGCTCATTCGTCAAGATAAGCATAGAAAAACTTCCAGACAACGGCACCTACGCCGAGGATGAGATAAGGCTCACAGCCTTGAGAATGGATCTCGACGTGGACTCCGACAACAACAACGCCCTCGACAATCCGGAAAGATCCGATGCCGAAGACGAGATGGAGCTTTCATCCGACCTCGAAAATCACCCCGGAAAAATATTCCCGGTCAACGACGGCGACCTCGACGAGGACGAAATCCCTGATTTTGCCGACGGATTCAACGCCTTCGACGACGAGAGCGAGGACGATTCGATAGTGTCAGATGAGCCGCTTCCAATGATTCCTATCGTCTTCGAAGTCCCGAAAATCTTCGATCTCGAGTCCGCAATGTTCTCATTCGAATACGATGCGTCGGATCCGAAGGATGTCCAGCGAACGGAAATAGGCAGAACAGAAGAAAATGAACCAATTTACGAATTCGCCACCGCCCCAGGCTCGCTCAGAATCTGGACTACTAACGCCGCAACCAGAAACAAGAACTCCGTCAAGGAGAGCGGCGGCAACTTTGTCCCCGCGAATGATTTCATAGCTCCATCCAGGCTTGATATCAGGGATGACAATAGAACCGTCACGCTCTATGTCGAGGCGATGCCGGGCGCTGAAAATGTCGAAGACCTTCCGATCAAGGTCAAAACCAACATAGACGTTGACATATCCGACATTGTCCGCGTAAGACCAATCCTCATGCAGTTCGTCGTCCCCGGCGAAAACGGCGAAATCGTCCCGACCAAGTTCGTCGGAGTCTGCACACCGCGTCCGCAGGTTAAACTCAAGGACATCGCCGAAGACGACATCAAAATCAAGGAGAAGAAGGAAGTCGCCGTCGTAACCCTGAAATGCGATGAAGTCCTCGATCCAGTCGCTGACAACCTCCCGCGCGGCATGGCGGACATCGAAAAAGTCGAGGTATTCGTGGACGGCTCCGAAAACCCAGTCGAAA
>DYRX01000263.1 GCA_020718525.1 Victivallis vadensis | reverse complement strand
GGTCAGTCCCCGCTTCCAGAAAAAGAACGACAGGAAATGCTTGACTCCCTCGAAAGCGAACTGCTGGGCTTTGCCAAGATAGCCTCCGGCATCTCAGACAAGGACAGCTTCAACTTTTTCACGGATTCAGGGCTCCTGCCAAACTACGCTTTCCCCGAATCGGGCATACAGCTCAAGTCCCTCATCTTGAAGAAGAAAATGAAGCCGGACAAGGGAGGCAATTTCTCAGTTAAAATCTTTGAATATGAGCGCCCTGCAGTCAGCGGAATTGTCGAGCTAGCCCCAGGCAACGACTTCTATGCGGAGGGCAGAAAAGTCACTATAGACGAGATAAACATGAAACTTGCCGACGTGGAGGAGTGGAGATTCTGCGACAGTTGTCAGCGGATGGAGCTTGTCGCACTCAATAAAACCGCCGAACCCGCCTGCCCCAAATGTGGAAGCGCCAAATGGAGCGATTCAGGCCAGAAGCGGAAAATGCTCAGAATGCGCCAGGTCATAGCGACAACATTCGACAGGGAAAGCAGAATCTATGACGACAGCGATGACAGGGATCGTCTGTTCTACCAGAAAAATCTTCTGGTCAATTTCAACGAGGACGATGTCGCTTTCGCCACCAAGCTGGACAACGAGGAATTTCCGTTTGGTTTCGAGTACGTTAGGAACGCTCATTTCAGGGAGATCAACTTCGGAGAGAAGGCGCCCGACGATCCTGGCAAAATCGGCATTGCCGGCAACGAATACAGCATTGCCGGATTTCAGGTCTGCCAGTCATGTGGCAAGGTCAGGACTGGAAAGGCACAGATCAAGCACGCCTTTGACTGCGCCGCTGCAAAACGGGGCTCTGCCACAGACAACTCACCATTTGAATGCCTCTACCTTTACAGGGAGTTCTCATCGGAAGCCATAAGGATTCTCCTGCCGATTAGCTTCTTCTCCGGATCGGACCAGAGGCTTCAGTCATTCACCGCCGCCATAATGCTAGGACTGAAGAAAAGGTTCCATGGAAACATAGACAATCTCAGATACACAGTCCAGGAGGAGCCACTCCAGGAAAACAGGTTTCTCCGGAAAAAATTCCTTGTCATTTACGACAGTGTTCCAGGTGGAACCGGCTACCTTAAGGAGCTGATGTCCGACAAGGACAGCATATTCCCAGTTTTTGATTCGGCGATAGAAATGCTGAAGTCCTGTTCGTGCAACGGGCAGGCCGACAAGGACGGCTGTTACAGGTGCCTGCTTGCATACGGGAACAGCTTCGAAATGATGAATATATCAAGAGACAATGCAATCGGGACACTGAATATCATCATGGAAAACCGAAGCAAGGCCAAGCAGATAAAGACGATTGATGAAATCCGCCAGCACAAGCTTATTGAAAGCGAACTTGAGGCGTTGTTCATAGAGGCGCTTAGGCGCTACGCGGAAACAGGCACTTTCACGGAGCTAAAGAAGGACGTATTTAAAAACAGGACCGGATGGCATCTTATGGTCGCCCAAAAAGGCTACTTCATTCTTCCGCAGGTTGAATTGAAAAAAGAGGACGATGCGATTCCCATTTCAACAAGGCCAGATTTCATAATTTACCCGGAAAAGGAGGATGAAACGCTTCCAATCGCTATCTATCTGGACGGCTACACCTTCCATACAGAGGGCGGCAGAAGGAGCAGGATCGGAGACGATACAGCAAAAAGAATGGGATTGCTAAGGTCAGGGAAATTCAGAGTCTGGTCTTTGAGCTGGGACGATATACAAGCCAGAATGAAGGGAGGGAGCCCCAGTCGGGCCTATCTCTTGAAAGCGTTTTCACAGCGACAGTTCAAATTTGCCCAGCAACTGGCGGAGAAGCATAGATTCCAGTTCTTCAACAACCTCCCGGAACTTGACAGTTTTGCATTGCTTATGAAATACTTGGAGTCCCCGGACTGTATGAACTGGAGAGGAAATTCGTTTGTTTATGCTTCAGCATATTTCCAGAAGGAGCACAGAAATTTTGATGAGATACAGGGATATCTGAAAATCCTATGCGAGGGAAGCACAGTAGCCAACATGCTCCGTGTCAAAGGCGCGGGGGGAGGAGAATATCTGTCGGCAAATCATTCCGACAAAGGCAAGGACGAAAAGACCGACATAGAGCTTTTCAGCTTCGCCCTCAAGGAGGCTGTCGCCGGCCTTGATCCTGCCAACGTGGGTGTACTGTGCAGACTTTTTGACTCGGATGACCAGATATCTCTCCCGGATTTCAAGGATGCATGGAACGGTTTTTTGAGGATCTTCAACATATTCCAGTTCCTCCCGAACTTACTTTTCATAAGCTCCCAAGGCTTGGCGGACAATTCTTATACGCCGCTTGAATTCTTCTCCCCTGTGAAGAAAACTCCATCTCCAGACCTGCCGGATGAATATAACGGGATACTTGACGTAACATATAGCGATTGCCTGGCATGGCTCATGAATAACGGCATCGCCATACCTCCCGTAGAAACAATACCATATGAATTGACGGATCAACACAATGCCATAATTGCGCAGGCCGAACTCGCCTGGCCGGACAAGAAAATCGCCGTTCTCTCATCCGGAGATGCCATAAGCGGCAAAAAATTTGCGGAATATTCGTGGAAAGTCATAACCGCAGAGGATTTCATAAGGACAAACAATGAGCTCCTCAATATATTCAACATGGAGACACTAGAATGAATAAGGCAAGACAAGACGTCAAGATTGCGATAGGAGCCGATTTTCTGACATCGTTTATGAAGCTCCCGCGGCAGGAGCAGTCCAAGGTTTCCAGCTTCCTTGAGAAGTTTAAGGCGAATCCTTCGTCCCCGGGAATCAACTATGAAAAAATAAACTCCTGCAAGGACAATAATCTAAGATCGGTCAGGATTGACGAGGCCTACAGAGGGATAATTCTAAAAACGAAGGCTGACGACGTATACCTCCTGCTTTGGGTTGACAAGCATGACGATGCCTACGAATGGGCAAGAAAGCGTAGTTTCAAGGTCAACGCCTATACCGGCAGTCTCCAGATGCTCTTTTCAGAGCAGAAAATAAATGGGCAGGCATCGGAGCCAGAACAAGCGGACATGTCTTTGTTCCATGCCGTAAAGGACAAGCATCTCCTTAAGCTTGGTGTGCCAGAGGAGCTTCTTCCAACAGCAAGAGCTATAAAGACGGAACGGGATCTTGACATCCTCGCATCCCAGTTTCCACAGGAGGCGGCCGAGGCACTTTACTATCTCGCCGCCGGCTATTCCCTGCAAGAGACCTTCAACTGCCTTGACAAGGATATTGATTCAGAAACGAAAATTGACTCCTCCGACGTCGGCAAGGCTCTTGAGAACGAGGATTCTATGAGGCGCTTCCACATAGTTGCAGACAGCATAGAACTTGCAGAAATGCTTAAGGCACCCATGGAGAAGTGGAGGGTCTTTCTTCACCCTGCGCAGAGAAGGCTCGTCGAGATGGATGTCGCCGGTCCCTCGAGGGTTCTGGGTGGTGCGGGGACAGGAAAAACGGTGGTGGCGATGCACAGAGCAAAATATCTCGCTGAAAAGCTTTTCCCGGCGCAGGGTGCAAAGATATTGTTCACCACATTCACAAAAAACCTCGCCGAGGACATCAAATCCAACATGCGGAAAATATGTCCAATTGATATCCTCGCCAGGATCGAAGTCATTAATATTGATGCATGGATAAGCCAGTTCCTGAAAAAAAACGATTACAGACACGAAATAATCTATGCCAAGGATATAAAGCGTGAGTTCTGGACCGATGCCGTCACCCTGTCAGGCACTGAACTTGGCTTCAATATCCCGTTCTACGAGCAGGAGTGGGAATATGTTGTCCAAGAAAACGGAATAAAATCTGAGCAGAAATACCTGAACATCCCAAGAATTGGTCGTGGAGTAAGGCTCAACCGACTCCAGAGAAAGGAAATATGGAAGGTTTTCCAGGAATATAGAAATATACTAAACAGAAACAACTTGAAAGAACCTTCAGATGCCGCCATGGATGCAAGAATAATCCTTGAGCAAAAAGGAGATATTCTCCCGTTTTCCGCAATCGTAGTGGACGAGGCTCAGGACATGAGCTCTGAGACCTTCAAGCTGTTCAGACAGATGATAAATCCCAAGAGGCAAACCCTCCGGAATGACATCTTTATTGTCGGCGATGCGCACCAGAGGCTCTATGCCCACAAGGTGGTTCTCTCAAAGTGCGACATAAACATAAGAGGTCGCAGTAGAAAACTTAACCTGAACTACAGGACCACGGATGAGATTCGTAGATGGGCTGTTGCCATTCTTGAAAACAGGGAGATTGACGATCTTGATGGCGGGCAGGACAACAATAAGGGGTATGTCTCTCTATTGCATGGGCAATATCCAGAAATAAAAAGCTTCAGAAGCTTCGAGGATGAACTCGGATATATCGTAAAAGAACTTGAATCTTTGCAGAAAGGACAGGTCGTTTCCGGCTCAATATGCCTTACAGCAAGATCGGAACACCTGATAGATAATTACGAGAAGGGCTTAAATGAAGCTGGTATAAAAACACTCAGGATAAGGCATAGTGTCAGCGACGATTCCAGGCAGGATGGTGTGAGAATAGCGACAATGCACAGGGTCAAGGGGTTGGAGTTCGATGTGGTTTTTGCCGCAGGAGTTAACTACGGATTTGTTCCGTCCGATGAAATTTTGTCGGAATGTGATCCTGATTTTATAAAATACGACCTTGAGACGAAAGAACGAAGTCTTTTATATGTGGCCGTCACCCGCGCAAGAAGATCTGTTTATATAACTTCTTTCGGCAAGCCAAGTCTTTTAATAGAGAGGAGATAACCCGTATGTTTTCGAACTGAACTCCAGTTGGTGGCTAACTCCCAACCTTATGTTGCCGCTATACCATGGGGCAATAGGGTACAAGAGCTTACATACGAAATTACTTAATAGACATGACACAAAAGACAAATTGACACGGGAGTCCCAAATGAACCACAAGCTTTTTCCGGTCTTCATGGTTGTGCTGATCCTTGCCTGGGCCCTATCTCTGCTTGCGGCGAATATGATCCGCTGCAACAAATGGGTCGGAACAAACGATGTCCGCGGCAAGCTCTGCACCGAGCACGGATTCGGCAACAAAGCCGACAACTGCGCCGTCTGCGGGAACTGGGTGGGCTCGGTCAAGATAAACGCCAAACTCTGCAACGAGCATTCCTTCGGCTCGGAGAAGGACAACTGTGTGGCCTGCGGCAAATGGGTGGCCGATTCCAAAGTTCCCGCGAAGCTCTGCAACAACTGCGGCTTCGGGAGCAAGGTCGACAACTGCGCCAGGATGAAGTAGGAATAGACAAAGGAAACAACTTATGACCTTCATATCAAAGCGTGACCAGGAACGGATAAGACAGCATCAGCAGGCAAGCGGCGAGACCGCCCGATGTTTCTATGGCATCCCGATTCCGCCTGAGACCTGGGGCAGGATCGCAGAGGAATACGGAATCTGCGCAGAGCCCCTCGAGACCGATGCGGACCTTGACCAATACTACTGGGAGAACCCGGACGCCACTGTGAGGCTCCTGACAAAGGGCGATCCGCGTGATCCCGCCGGCACCGTCACGGAGATAACAGTCTTCGCAAGACAGGAAGCCGTGGACTGGATCGGGAAGGCAATTGGACAGAAGCCTGCGTGAAGGCTCTGCCTGTTTTGCCGTGAGTAGACAAGGCCGGGCACCCCGTGGAAATTTTCGGGTTTCTCTTTTCTATGATTGGCGCCGCTCCGAAAGCAAGATCTCAATCGCCTTCCGGCATATTTTTGCTGGGCAAAAATATATTTTCAGTCATTTCTG
>DYRX01000032.1 GCA_020718525.1 Victivallis vadensis | reverse complement strand
CTTGTCGGAAAGCTCCTGCGCCCCCTTCAGGTCGCCTATCGTCGTAAAGCAGTTGCCCGCCTGTCCGTGTCCAATGCCGTTGGTCCAAACACACAGCGATTAAATCTCACAGGTTGGCCGCTTGAAACCGGATATCAGGCAGATCGACATAAGAGGGGCAAATCTATTCTTATGCAAGATTTGCAGTTTTTCCAGCCCCATTTAAATCCCTCCTGCTTGTTCACTGCATGCAGTGAAAGACCGGTGTCCGTCTAATATTTGACAGGAATTATCTGTTAAAACCAACGGACCATGCAAACACCGGAAATATATGTCAATACTGGGATTTGAAACGTTGCCTGAAAACTCAGTTCCCCCCGCCGATAAATACCCGCTGGCGGGTTCCAATTTGTCCGATAACTCTTTGTATCTCAAGCAGTTGAACGGAATTGGCGGTCAAATGCGCCACTATATTTTCACGGAGCCTCTGACATCCTCGATGAATTCCGTCAATTCCGTGTCGGAAGGAGTGAGGAACAGGTTGGATTCCGCGTTTCTCAGGCTATCTTTTGCCATCGTCGCCTCATGTTGTTTATGTTTTGTAACAAATTGCATGATAACATGTTGCGGAGTTATTTAAAATTATTTGCAGATTTGTCCCTCTTTTTTTATGATCCAACAAATGCTAGCAGTCCCCAGTATGATTTTATCGGATTATTCGGGACTCCGCAATATGAAAAATGGCGGGAGCGACGGGGCTCGAACCCGCAACCTCCAGCGTGACAGGCTGGCGCTCTAACCAATTGAGCTACGCCCCCTGAAAGATTCTCTAAAAGAAGGAATTTCAGGAATGGAGCGGAAAGATAGATTGGAGATTCACAAATGCAAGGCGAAATGAAAAAAAAACATTGATTTTTCCAAAAATAGGCTATCTTAGTTGCTGAACAACAAAAAAAAGAACTGAGGTCGAAGGTGAAGACAATTGACGGGCGAATAGAATTGGGCGGCATTCCTGTGGAAAGGCTTGCCGAAAAGTATGGAACGCCTCTCTACGTGTATGACGAGGATACAATAGTAGAAAACTATCATCGCGCGCTTGCCGCGTTCAGAAAGCACTATCCGCGGTTCAGATTTTTCTACGCAGTGAAGGCGTGCAACAATCCCGCAATTGCGGCGATTCTGGTCCGCGAAGGCGCTGGAATTGACGCCGCCAGCGTGAACGAAATTCAACTGGCGAAGGATCTGGGGCTAGGCGGAGAAAACGTGATGTTCAGCGGAAACTTCCTTTCCGACGAGGATATCCGCAAGGGACTAGACAGCGGAGTCATTTTCAATCTTGACGACATTGCGACATTGCGGCGAGTTCTTCAGTTCGGGAAGCCTGAAATCATGTCGTTCAGAGTGAACCCCGGATATGGCAGGAGCAATGTAGGCGAATTTGTCACAAATGCCGGCTCCAATGCGAAGTTTGGTGTGCACCCCGACAAGGTGACAGAAGCCTACAGACTCGCGAAGGAGGCGGGAATAAGCCGTTTTGGGGTTCACATGATGCCCGGCTCATGCATAACGGACGCGGAATATTTCCCATTCGTCACAGGGCTTCTCATGGACATAATTGGGAAGACAGGAAGAGAGCTTGGCATAAAATTCGAATTTATTGACATAGGCGGGGGACTTGGAATTCCCTACAAGCCCGGCGAAGAGGGGCTGGATCTGGAGAGGGCGGCACAGCTGACTGCGCAAATCTTCAGCCAGAAGTCTGCCGAATATGGATTGGAGTCCCCTCTTCTCATGATGGAGCCCGCACGCTATTTTGTGGGGAACGCAGGATGGATCATTGGCAAAGTGCATTCCATCAAGGACTCATACAGAAAAATTGTCGGCACAGACGTTGGAATGAACACTCTCTGCCGTCCAGTAATGTATGGCTCCTACCATCACATCTACGTGAACGGGAAGGAGGATTCGCCAAAAGAAAAGCTCGGGCTTTGCGGCCAGCTCTGCGAAAATACGGACTACTGGATCAAAGAGAGGGAGCTTCCGTCAGACATCGCCGAGGGAGATCTCATTGTCATAGAGAATGCCGGTGCCTACGGCTTTGCGATGAGCTACCAGTACAATGGACGCCTGCGTCCTGCTGAAGTCCTGGTTAAAAAGGGAAAATCCTGGCTGATTCGGAAGCGCGAGGCCTATGAGGACATGGTTGCAAATGTCAAGATGCCCCGCCACCTGAAAAAAAGCTGATTATTTGGGCTATGATGTTTGCTTGCCGCCCCTTTTAGTGTTAATGTAAGCGGTTAAGCACTTTTTCTCGCGTGCGTCTGTTTTAGTTTCAACAATATCGCAGGAAAGTTTTTCACATAATGTTCGGCAATTCATTCACAAAATTTTTCTCGACAGACATTGGCATTGACTTGGGCACGGCGAATTGCCTGGTTTTCGTCAAGGATCATGGAATTGTTCTTTGCGAGCCGTCAGTGGTCGCCATAATAGAGAGCACCAAGGAAATCCTTGCAGTCGGAAACGAGGCGAAGCGGATGCTAGGAAGAACACCAGGGAACATCCGCGCAATCAGACCAATGAAGGACGGAGTCATCGCCGACATTGACATAACCGAGGAGATGCTCAGATATTTCATTCAGAAGGCGAAGAAGGTTGTTTCCAAGAGAAGGCGCATACTTGATCCCCGCATACTGATTGCAGTGCCTTCCGGGATTACCGAAGTTGCGACAAGGGCGGTCCAGGACAGCGCACTGAAGGCGGGGGCAAGAGAGATCTATCTGATTCCCGAGCCTATGGCCGCCGCTATTGGCGTCGGGCTCCAAGTTCACGAGCCCTGCGGAAGCATGATCGTTGACATCGGTGGCGGCACGACCGAAGTCGCAGTAATTTCCCTCGGCGGAATCGTCGAATCAAAAAGCCAGAATGTCGGCGGAGACGAGATGGACGCCGCCATAATTCAGCACATGAAAAGGGCTTACAACCTGCTTATAGGCGAACGCACCGCGGAGGACATCAAAATCAAGATCGGAAGCGCCTATCCGCTCGAAACCGAGCTTACCATGGACGTGATGGGCAGGGATCTGCTGAAGGGACTTCCCACCACGGTCAAAATAACTTCTCAGGAAATCCGCTCCGCCCTTCAGGAGCCGATAACTAGCATAATCGAGGCGGTGCGCTCCACTTTGGAAAGATGTCCGCCGGAACTTGCTGGCGACCTGATAGTGAAAGGCATAATCCTGGCGGGTGGCGGTGCGCTTCTGCGCGGGATAGACAAGCTCATAAGCGAGGAGGCATCCATTTTTGCAAAGCCTTCCGACGATCCCCTCAAAGCGGTCGCAAACGGGACTGGAATTGTCTTGCAGGAGCTTGAGACCATGTCCAAGATTCTGAGCTCCTCTTCCTCTCGCTGAAGATGCCGCTCACTTCGTTATATGTCCCAAATTTCGCATCCCTTCATAATCCCGCCCTTTTCTGGGCGCTGGCTCTCGTCTCAGCTTTTTTCATAGGCTTTTCGAAAAGTGGCGTCAGTGGCGCAGGTGTCATTGTGATTCCCCTTATGGCTCTGATTTTTCCTCCGAAAGAGTCTACAGGCATACTGCTTCCGATGCTTGTCGCCGGAGACATCATCGGAGTCTTTCTCTACAGAAGCCATGCCAGATGGAAAAAAATTCTGATGGCACTGCCATGGGCGTTTCTGGGAATAATGCTCGGATGGCTCTTCATGAAATTCTCAGGAATATCCCAGGACTCTTTTAAAAAAGTGATAGGCATCATGGTATTGCTCATGCTCGCCCTTGGCGAATGGCTGAGAATAGGCGCAAAAGAGGGAAAAGAAGGATTCCCGCATTCCTGGCAGTTTGCCGCAATGGTGGGAGTGACAGGCGGCGCCGCTACAATGATGGCAAATGCCGCAGGTCCTATTTTCGCAATCTATCTTCTCTCTCTGGGACTGCCAAAAGAAAACTTCATCGGGACAAACGCCTGGATATTCCTAATACTCAACAGCATCAAGATTCCCTTCAGCTACGACCTGGGATTCATCACCGGACCTTCGCTTCTGTTCAACGCTTTCATGATTCCAGCCCTATTGTGCGGAGCATTTGCAGGCGTTGCAGTCGTGAGGCGCATCGGAAACAAGGCCTTCGCCTTCCTCATCAAATTTTTTGCGGCGATATCAGCGCTCAGGCTAGTCTTTTAAGTCGGAATACACCGGGAGCCCAAGTCCGGCTCAGCGGGCCGCCCAGAGCATGCCGCGTCTCATGATCTCCTTCACCTCCGGAACATCGAAGTCCTTCGCAATGTGGCCCAGAGAGCTGTAGAAGACTCTGCCCTTGCCGTATCTGCGTTTCCAGACCACAGGCATGACAGTGCCTTTTATCCATTCGCAATGCTCCCCGGAAAATGTGGTGGTCGCAAGGACTTCGTTGCCCGGATCCGTATGCATGTAGTACTGCTCAGAATTCATTTTGAAGGGACGCATCCCCTGCATGACCGGATCGTCTTTTCTGACGATGTCAACTCCGTATTCAATGATGTTTCCCGGATGCGCCACCCACTGTCCGCCAGTCATGAACTGATATCCAGTGTTGTTTCTGAACGAGTCGCACATTCCGCCGTGCCATCCTGCAATTCCGACACCGCCCGAGACCGCTTCAAGGAGCCCGGCCTCCTCCTCCTTGCCGATCTGAGCCATTGTCCATACGGGAACAATAAGGTTCAGCGAGGACATTTTCTCCTTGTCCTTGTATGGCTCCAGGCTCGTGTGCATCTCGACTTCAAAATTCTCGTTTTTCAGGACTTCTTCAATGATTTTCGCGCACTGCTCCGGTTCATGTCCGTTCCAGCCGCCCCAACTTATCAGCGCCTTCATTTATTTTTGCTCCTATTCGTTTGTATATCAACAAGTTATGATTGCAAGCTCAGTCAAGTTCACCCTTCGCAAGCGTCTGCGGCAGAGGAGCTGGCAGTTCGCATTTGCTCCTGATCTCGACATGCCTTCCGCTTTTCGAGGACTCCTCGAAGGCGAGCATGACGTCGAGAACATGCTGGGCAAGCTCTCCACTGCACCTGTTCTTTCTGCCGGAAAGAATCGCCATCGCCATGTCTGCGACTCCAATGCTCCGCATATTTTCGCTGTAGCAGTGCGTGAGCGGGATTTCCATCCAGTCCCCGCCAGGCTTAGAGATCCTGACCGGCCCGCCGAAGGTGTTGGGATCCGGAACCTGCATGCTTCCTGCCGTCCCGTATATTTCTATCGGAGAATGGGAATGCTTCCATACGTCGAAGCTCATCACGACGCTTATCAGCGCGCCGCAGTGGAACTCGACGACGCCCGCAAGATGCGTCTCGACATGCACTGGAAGCCTCCGCCCATAGAGTTCCTTGCATGTGGCGAAGCGCTCCTTGAAAGCCATTGATGTCGAAGCTGACACCTTTTTCGCAGGACCAAGCAAATTGACGAGCGCCGTGATGTAGTAGGGGCCCATGTCGAGCATCGGTCCGCCGCCCACCTCATAGTAGAACCCCGCGTTCGGATGCCAGCTCTCATGCCCGTGGCACATCATGAACGCGGTTCCGGCGACCGGACGCCCGATCCATCCGTCGTCTATCAGCTTGCGGCAGGTCTGGATTCCCGCGCCCAGGAAGGTGTCTGGCGCACAGCCCGTCAGAAGCTTTTTTCTCTTCGCCGCGTCAAGAACTTTTTTTCCGTCATCCCTGGAAAGCGCGAATGGCTTCTCACAGTGAACATGTTTCCCGGCGGCAATCGCCTTGAGATTCACTTCCGTGTGCGCCTTGGGAATTGTCAGATTAAGGACAATGCCGATATCCTTGTCGGAAAGCAGTTCCGGAATGGATACCGCCTCCACTCCAAATTCAGCCCCCTTGGCCTCTGCCGTTTCGAATCTGATGTCCGCGCAGGACTTGATTTCGATGATTTCACTGAAAGTCTTTGCGGCCTTCAAATAAGATCCGCTGATGTTTCCACATCCTATCAGCCCGACATTGATTTTTTTGCCCATTGCCTTGCTCCTTTTGAAATATTTTCTGGCGGAACGAAGCCGACCTGCCCGCCCCGCCACCATTGCGCCATCCTATTTATGCACTCGAGTGCATAAAACCCGAATTTACACTTCTTTCTTAATTTGGCAAGCGGAATTTGAAAATTGCGCCGCAAATATTTATAGACTGCAATGGTTCTGTCTTTATTGGAAAACTCGTGTTTGATGTTCGGAATCGCTGTCGAGCAGGCAAAGACCAGTGGATTGCATCCTTTAGAAATTCCAGCACCTTGCATTTTCGAATTAAGGCATGATATTAAAACGTGTCAATGTCAGTGTGCAGGCTTTTGCAAATGTTCAGCAGACTCCATAGCAGTCGGGAGCGGATTCGGATTCGCCATCGAAATAAGGATCGCGATCGTTTTGGACAATTATTCTTCGATCTCGAAAGCGATGCCGCCTCCGAAACCGAGCTTTTCGGATACTATGCGCGTATTTTGCTGGATACGCCGCCATCAGTCTTCACAATCCGGCGCAGAGAGGATGCGCATTGACAATAGCTCGGAACTTCAAACACTTCAGAACGGGAAAGAATTCACATGAGCGAATTGCTGACAAGAACGGCGCTTTACGACGAACACCTTGCGTGCGGCGCGAGAATGGTTGACTTCGCCGGCTGGGAAATGCCGGTTCAATACAATGACGGCATAATTGCGGAGCATGTACACACCCGGACAAAAGCCTCCATATTCGATATCTGCCACATGGGGGAATTCAGAGTGATCGGGCAAAGCGCCGCAGAAGAGCTTGATGCGATTTTCGCAAGGCCGGTCAAGGATCAGAAACCAGGCACATGCAGGTACAACTTCCTTCTCAACGAGGCTGGGGGGGTAATAGACGACCTGATAGTCTATCGTATTTCCGACTGCGAATTCTACATCGTTGTGAACGCCTCGACACGGCCGGCAGATTTCAAAAAGATTTCATCAATGCTGTCAAAATATTGCACGATTGCCGATGAATCCGATCAGACCGCAAAGATTGATCTTCAGGGACCGCTGGCCGCAAAGGCGCTCTCTTTGCTAGAGCCTAAACTAGACGGGTATCCGTCATACTATTCATGGATAAAATGCAAGATCATGGAAGTTCCGTGCCTTCTGAGCCGCACCGGCTATACAGGGGAGCTTGGATTTGAGCTCTACTTCGATGCCAGTTCGGCACGCGAAATCTGGAGGGCTCTCCTGGCGATCGAGTTTGTGAAGCCCGCAGGTCTGGGCGCAAGAGACACTCTCCGCCTCGAAATGGGCTACCCACTCTACGGACACGAGCTTGACGAAAACACGACTCCGATCGAGGCAGGATTCGCCAAAATTCTTCGACTTGAGCTGAAAAGAAAATTTTCAGGATCGGAAAAGCTTTCCGAGAGATCCCAGGCGAAGTGGCTGGTCGGCATCGAACTTGACGGAAGACGCGCGGCAAGAATCGGGGCGGAAGTCTTCGATGGCAATAGAAAAGTCGGGCAGATTTGTTCCGGCGCGTTTGCCCCTTCGCTCACAAAGGCTGTCGCCCTCGCATACGTCAACAACGAAACTCTTTCCAAGCCTGGCACGGAACTCGAAATGCGTGCGGAGAAAATGTCAGTGAAAGGTAAGGTTGTCCCTTTGCCATTCTATAAACTTGGCACTGCGAGAGCCCTAATATTTCTGGAGGAGCTCTAGCATTGTCCGGTCAAGCTTATGCCCCTTGTAGTCTTCGTAGCCCAAGTCCATCCTTTCGCTGTCGAGCACGCCAAAAGATCCTCTGAAGTTCCAGAGGCAGAAGCCCCAGCCTGCATCTTTCCAGTTTTTCAGGCAGTCTTCCATCCATATCAGAACGACAGGGTGCGGAGTCTTGTTGTATGCCCCGAATTCCCCGACGATTATCCCGATCTTTTCCTTGCATTGGAACTCCTTCCAGGGGGCGATGCAATCCTTCAACAGATAATTTCTGTCCAACATTGTCCCCGATGAGAGGGGTGGATTGCGGAATGGATCGAAAGAGAGACTGCCCTGCTTTTGCCCCCACTCCATGTTTGTCCAGGCCTTCCCCAGCATTTTCCTGCCTCCTGAATCAAAGACTATGGACAGGGAGCTTAGTGTCATCCAGTCGCCTTCGGAATTCTCTATGGAGACCGTTTTTGTTCCATCAGGAATTGCAAGCGAAAAATCCTTGTCATAAATATTTTGGTAAATTTTCCATTCGGGGCGATACACCGATTTTTTCCATTCGCCTTCGCCGGGTCTGCATTCGAACTTGCGATCGAGGCGAATATTTCCATCGGCTTTGACCAAGAGGCGGGAAAGAGATGAAACGGTGTCAATGCGAAGATTCAGAATCGTCTCTCCGGTAAATCTGCCTTTTATTTCGAGCGGGGATGCAAATTCTTTTTTCCCTGGTCCATACAGGAATGAATTCAGGAACGGGACGTTCCAAGCCGGTGCTTCCTGTCCGTTTCCGTCTCCGTTCACCCATTCGGCCTTGTAATGGCTGATGCTGAATGGCGTGTATCCGCGAGTTGCCTGTGCGATTCCAAGTCTTGCCAACTTGTAGCTGGGCATCCTGCCATACTGCAGTCCGTCTGCAATGATAAGTCTGTCAGGATCTTGTGCGCGTATCGCCGAGCAGAGCTTCTCTGCGACTCTGAAATATTCGTCTTCGCCGATATTCGAAGGCTCGTTGAGCAAATTGAAGCTGAGTTCTGAGTTCGGGATTCCCCTGTATCTTTTTGCAAATTCGGTCCAATGCAGGGCGCAGACTTGAAGCGCCTCCTCGCTAGTCCATAGACTCAGCTTTTCCTCAGGCTTGTTGACACAGTAGCCCGGAGCCCGATGAAAATTGATGCAGACATGGATTCCATACTTTTTTCCCCAGGCGACAGCCTGATCAATCTCCCTAAGCGCGCTCTCGTCGAATCTCCTCCAGTCTCCGTCCTTGATCCATGTTCTGTAATCCATGGGAAGTCTTGCAAAATTGAATCCGAACTCCGAAATCATTCTGAAATCATCTTCGACAAATGGCTTATTGCTCCATTCAAGGGAGAATTTTTCCAGGAGATTGAAGCCACGCCAGCGTGGGAGATTTCGAAAATCAGGCTCGGCGGAAGCCACTATGTGCACCAGCACTGCAAAGGCGGACAAAACAAGGCAAATCTTTCTCATGCAGTCCTTATTTTGCTGTTGATTCGCCTGGCGGAATCGATGTTTCCGGTTTTACCTTGCTCAATTTTGCTGTTGATGTGGTGGCAAAGGCGGTGATACTTATTTTGACATACTTTGCCGTGCACAAACAACTTACCAACGTCCCGCATCTTTGAGGACGACGTCTATGACATTGAAGACGAATCTCTCATCCGAGAGATCTTCCTCAATTTCAGCAGGGATGCTGGCGTATTTCCTTATCTCCATTCTCAGTTCGGAAAATATTTCCTGTCGTCTCTCCGCTTCGATCATGTCTCTGCGCATAGCGGTCTTAAGGGCGAGAAGCATTAGAGACTGGGGCAGTCTGTTCCTCAGCTCTCCTATGATCTCCGGATGCTTGCGCAAAGAATTGAACTTGTCCGATGAAATGCATGAAAAATCCGGCTTTTCCGGAGTTGATATTTTTACGACGACTGTGTTGGCTACAAAATCTCCAAGTCTCTGCCTGCGGCGCGAAGCCAGAACGGCAATCCCCCCCACAAAATAGAAGGCCGGAAGAGAGTCGAGCGACCGCAATAGGTTCCTTATGGCGACCTGATGAAACTTGAGGCGCATCCCATCCATGTCAATCACACGTATCCCCAGAACTCTTTTGCCTACTGTCTGTCCGTTTAAGAACCATTCGAGAATGATGCCGTACGATATTCCGATGATGAAAAAGGAGAGGATGAGCAGAGCGCCTGCAATTTCGTCGCTGACGATGGAAAATATTCTGAGCGCGGTTGATACTGTCCACGATATGGTGGCGATAGAGGCGAGATCAATGGCAAGGGCAAGGCATCTGGACGCGAGGCCTGCCATTTGAAAAGAGAAGCGGACGCCCTCCGGGGTTAGAATCACAAGCTTGTTTCTTATCATTTGACGCTCCTCCGAGAAGCTTCTGTCCCTGTCTGAGCGGGGCTTCCGGGAATTGTCCGCCCACCGTAAGCAAGCCAGGCAGACAAGATGAATGCTTCAACAAGAGCAAAAACAATCTTCCATTCGTAGCTTAGAAACGGCTCGTGCATCTGTGAAAAGAACGCCTCCACCAATCCGGCATAGATCAGAAGAAACGCCGTCCCCGCTATAAGACGGACGATGTCCGGCATCCTTTCTTTAAGACGCGCAATCCTGCCTTCGTTTCCCGGGTAGAAAAGAGATGCGCCAATCATCATTGCCGCCTGCCCGGCAATGAGGACGGAGGGAATTTCAACGACGCCGTGAGGAAGAAGCCAGCCGAAGACGAAGAGATAATATCCGTTCAAAATGAAGTCTCCAAGTACTGCCCCAAGGATAATTCCGTTGTAGAAAAGCAAGATTCCACTTCCGATTCCAAAGCTGATTCCAAGGGATAGTACGAATATGGAAACCCTAGTGTTGTTTGAAAAAAGCTGTACTGCAAACTGCGATTTTCCTGCGAATGGATCATTGCTCAGACTTTGCTCCTCGGACGCAACCCTTTCCTGCGCAGACTGATGGAGATGGGAAAAGCATGGGGGCACGATCGCCTCTTTTGCCTCGGGAAAAAATGCGACACAGAAAAAGCCGAACAATGCGCCAAGCCCAAATAGGACGGAGGACACCATGAAATATGATATATTTCTTCTGAAGGTCGCCGGAAACTCCCTAAAAATGAAACGGATGGGCGCGGGCGCGAACTTTTTCCTGTCAAGATCATGTATCAGCGAATATGCCTTCGCGACAAGAGTCTCAAGATAAGTGCGGAGCTCGTCTTCTCCGCTCATTGAAGAAAGTCTTGCCAGATCGTCAGAGACCTTGCAGTAGAGCCTGTGGATTTCCAAGGCGTCCTCATAGCGGACAGGCTCCCCGGAACGCCTGTCAACTTGTTCAAGCATTTCCTCCAGCTTTTTCCAGGAAGGCTCCCTAAGCCTGGCGAATTTTGCCAAATCCATGATCATGCCAGCTGTCTCCTCTTTAGATCCATGTAGGAGCCTAACAGGGATGAAGTGAATGACTCGTGGCTCGAAAGAACTGCGCGGACTCCGCTGTTTGCCAGCTCCCGCCTCAGAGCCGCAAGGCGCATCCACGATATGTGCCCCGCCAATGCGGATGGAATTTCTCCCTCCTCTCCTATGCCCTCCTCGAAAATCGGACTGCTACGGGGATCCTTTATCGAATTCACCATGCATAGATGCTGGACCGAAAGAAGCTTGATTTCCGAAGCGAAGGATTCCGCAATGGATGGATCTCCAAGATCTGTAAGGAAAAAAATAATTGAGCGAGTCCGGATCTTTGTCCTGATGAAGGAAAAAAGATTCTCGAAAAATGGAGACTGCATTCCGCTTTCCAGGGAAAATACCGCGTCTCTGCACGCAATATGATGCGGCCTTCCGCTTGACGCCCTTATGAAGCGCCTGACTTGTTCGTCAAATGCAATAATTCCAAACAGATCCCCCTGCCTTTCCGCCGCAGTGCCAAGTATCAGGGCGGCAGAAAGGAATCTCTCTATCGCGGGGGCTCCGTCGCTTGAAAGCTTGCCGCTCAGCCTCGAAACATCTATCGCGGCGTATATCTTGAGCGTCCTTTCCGCCTGGAATACCTTGCTCACAGGACGCCCCTTGCGCGCCGTCGCCTTCCACGCCATGCTGTCATAAGAATCTCCTGCCTGGTAGTCGCGCAGTCTTTCAAAATCTCTTCCCTGTCCGACAATCTGCTGTGAACGGACTCCGTTTAGAAACGCAGAAATGACTGCATTGAGCGTCTTGCGCTCCTTCCTCAAATCTGGATATACGCGAATTTCGCAGTTTAGCCCGGCTTTTTTTCTGTACGACCAAAGGCCTAGAAGCGAGGGAAATTCTATCATACAGAAACTGTACTTGAAAGAGCCACGGCGCTCCGCGACACATTCCAGAGAAAAGGAATTTCTGGACGTCCCGTGAAGACGCATTTCATAGAATGCCTCTTTGCCGCGGATCCTATAGGGAAGACTCGGATTCAAAAGCAGGTCGAAGCTCCTCTGCGAATCATTTGATATCTCAAGAGACAGCGTCTCTTCCCGCATCAGATGAATGTGGCAAATTTCAGGAGCCGAAACATGGATGGAGCCTTTAAGCGAGACTGCCGTAAGAGCGTCCGTGAGCGACAGAACAAGCAGCATGGCAATAAAGACCAGCGAGATCTTAAGGAAAATCGGATCGTGCGGAGCCAAGACAAGAAATGGCAGGAAAAGCCCCCACACGAAAATGATTTTTCTCGGGACGATCATCTTGGAACGCCTACGCTCTCAATCGAGTTTTCCACCGCTTTGATCTGATTAAGCCCCTCCATCTCGAATTCAGGCCTTATCATTATTCTGTGAGCCAGCACCGGAACTGCAAGAGCCTTCACATCGTCCGGGGTCACAAAACTTCTTCCGGAAAGCAGTGCCAGAGCCCGCGTCGCCAGTATGAACGACTGAGTCGCCCTAGGGCTCGCACCAGAAAGAATGGCAGGATTGCTTCTTGTGCTTCTCACGACATTGACGATATATTCGACAATTTCGCCTTTGATCGTCACCATCCCGAGGGACTCCTTCAGATCTGGAAGCTCGTCTCCCGAAATCACTTTCTCAATCGAATCGGAGTGAAGCTTTTTCTCAGGCGCGCAACCGTTGACTGTGCTCATTGCAAGCTCAAGCTCGTCCTCATGTTCCGGAAAGCCCATTCTGATCATCAGCATGAATCTGTCCTTCTGCGCTTCCGGCAGAGGATATGTGCCCTCATACTCGATCGGATTCTGCGTGGCAAAGACGGTGAACGAAGCATCAAGCTGATGATCCACCCCGTCAATTGTTACAGAGCGCTCCTGCATCGCCTGTAGCAGGGCGGACTGAGTTTTCGCCGGCGCTCGGTTGATCTCATCGGCCAGCAGAAAGGATGTGAACACCGGCCCTCTGACAAGGCTGAATTCACTGCGCTGAAAGTTGAAGACATTGGTTCCGCTTATGTCCGATGGCATCAGATCCGGCGTGAACTGTATCCTCTTGAATTCCCTGTCCATGCATTTGGCCATCGTCCGCACAAGAAGTGTTTTCGCTATCCCTGGAACACCCTCTATAAGGGCGTGAGCCCCCGACATGACTGTGATCAGAGCAAGGTCAATAACCTCTTCCTGGCCAATCATGACCTTGCAGATCTCTTTTCTGATCTTTTCCAGCCTGGCTCCGACTTCCTCTATTGTTTTCATTTTCTTTTGCCTAATTTCCTTTCCTTTAATAGTTTGGCTAAATTGTTGTATGTTGCTATGGGCTCCGATTTGCCTTTTTCAAGCATTCCAGATATCTCCGCCGCAGTCGAGTCAGGAATGCCCCTGTAGCGGAAGCTCCTCTTGAATTCCGCCCCGCATTGTGCAAGCCCCGAATCCTTCCCTATCGAAAGTCTCAGCATATTTTCCAAACCCTTGGAATTTCCGAAGGACGAGCTTATCAGATTTGCATCTTCCTGCGCGGCTCGAGGTGGTCTGTAATTGGAAACTGTAAGAAAATTTCTCCAGATCAGAAGAATTGCGAGCACAAAAAGACCTGCACAGAAGAAGCCCAGCTTTGACTTTTTAGCGAGCCAGAGAATATTTTTTTCCTCGGTCATCCCCTTGCGATGTTCATCAAATACAATTCGAGAAGTATTTCCTGCCACCCAGCTCAAAAATGCGGGATCTGCATTCAAAAGAAGGCGCTCATTAGAAATCGGATAGCTGTCTGTGCAAATTGCAATAACACCTTTTCCAATTTTTCCCTCGACAAGATGCGCCTTTCCATCCCTTTCCATTAAAACGTTCCACTCCGATTTGAAACCCTCATCAATATCAATGTATGAGGTGGCGGCAGGTTTTATGCTCTTAAAACGGCTCGATGCAATTGCCTCGGAAATTGGGGGGCAAATCTCTGTGCCGGAGGACGCATCACGCCTTCCCTTTTTTATTTCAATGCCGGGAATCTTTCTCATTCCGTCGCTTTCGGACGGGCATGGACATCTTTTCCCGGCAGCTTCTTCCTTCTTCGTGCCCTTGCCCGATCTGTAGGAAAGGCGGCCGTCGTATGATGGATCAAGAAAAATAAGAAGTCTGCCGCCGGAAATGGCGAACCCATAGAGCTCCGAATCCAGTCTTCCAGCAGCGTTAAGCTCCCGAATCCCGGCTCCGGAAAGAATCAGAGTCGAATCTTTGGGAGCACCTATCTCCCTTATAGGCCTCATGTTGCGCAGAATCTCTCTGTCAGGAAATTCCTGATAAACTTTGAAAAGCGCCTTTGTCCCGAACGGATCCGCCCTCAGACTTGAATATTTTGGGTGCAAGTCCCCTTTCGAAAAACGGAAGCGCATCGTCTCCCACGCCGTCCAGGCAAAAAAGCAAATAAGGACTAAAGATATCAAAAATATGATGGATGTCTTTGGTCTCATTGCGACAATGCCTTGAATTTTTCGTAGTTTCTGAAGCACGCCTCCGCCATCTCCCTGTCAGGATCTGCATTTCCATAGCATACCATTTCAAAGAATGACAGACTCTGGTTGAATGCATCGCCGGCATCTCCTGCCCTGCGCAATTTCCTTCTCAGCTCCCGCGAATACTCCCTGTTCGTCTTGGATTTTCTGAGGACGATTATCTCCTTCTTCGACAAAATTGCAATGGAGGCGATAAAGATTGCGCGGACGGCCGACTTGTAGTCGCCGGACCTTAGAAAACCCTGCCCGATCTCATGCCATTCGGATTCAAGTATTTCGGACGGAGACAGGGAGTCAATAGATTCGACGTCCTTCTTAATCGGGTCAAGACGCTGCAATTTCAGCTTGTCGTTGGATTTATTTTTCAGATGCCTCCACAGAAGGAAAGCTGTAAGAACGGCAATCAGGATAACTGTGATCGTAAGAAATTTTCCGCCGCTCAGCATATTTCCTAGCCAGTCTCCCTTATCTGCGTCTGATCTGAAGCTTAACACTATTTCTTCGATGAACTCTGCCAATTCTAAGAGCATCTTCTTGAGTCCATCTGAAATACTATCCAAAAGTTTGACCAGCAGGGACTTCGGCTCATCGCTCTCCACAGGCGGCATCCTCCAGGCAAAGTCCCTGTCATGCACCACACGGTCCAATGCGTCTTCAAGCTCCTCGTCCGGAATGGGGGCCGCTGCTCCATAAAGAATGCATGAAAGGATGGGATCCTTGATATTCCTAAGAAAATCAGCTCGGATTTTTGAGAAATAGAAGGGAGCTTTCATTCCTCAAACAGCTTTCTCTTCTCGTATTTCAGACAGCTCATGGGAAATGTCGTAGGCCTTGGACTGCGATTCCGCATAGAAAAAACGGACGGTGAAGACCGTTTTAACGATAGGATCAAGGAAAAGAAGCGATATGGCAATTACAATCGAGATGAAGCTGGTGTTGAAGACCATGGAAATATAGTTGGAGATGCCGGAACTCAATGAAAATGGCGTGTCTATCCCTAAGACGCTTTTCAAAAGATTTGGCATAAGCAGAATTATGATTCCCACGTTCAGCGCAGTCATTCCAAAGATGCAAATGAACACATATTGAAGGCAGTTGAGCTTCCACGAATCATCAAGAATATCAATAGTGCTTTTACTGAGCGACTTCATAATACTTCCTCTCTCTATCCCGGATTCCGCACAAAGCGTATTGAAGAAGGCGCCTGTCCAGGCGCTCGTGAAAAAAATGAGCGAAATGGGACGCGCGATCAATGCCGCAGACTGAAAGAGAGACTGTGCCGATATCAGTCTGAAATGATCAAGAAGACTGAGCTTTTCACCTAGAAGTTTCGATTCGGATTTGGCTCCAGTGCAGAGAATGATGAAAATTTTTCTGCAAAAAAGGGAATTTATGTAATTTTTCCAGATGAAGAGAAAGGAAAGAATGACTGCCCATGGAAGACAGTTGGAGGCCGCAAAGACTGAAAAGGACATCTCGTTTATGAAGAAAACCAGGGCGGACATGAAGGGGATCGCCCCGCAGTAGTATAGGGGGAGAAGAGCCAGACGCTTGTGGCAGAGCAAGTCCAGTGACTGATCTATGAGCTCTACAGAGCTGATCCTGTCCGAACGTCTTTTCAATTTAGAATCCAATTTGCCCTTATTGCCAGATATCATTTCTCTTCCATAATTTTCCCGGCTGACTGCCCGCTGTGATACTTCTGAGGTATTGATGAAAGCAGAATTCCTGCGAAATAAAAGAAACAGCATGAGATTAAAAATCCTGCCAGAAGCGATCCGAGGACAAGAACGCGCCCCAGCAGAATCTTGCCGGGACTCTTCCCTGCATCTTTGCGTTTGAGCTTCTTCAGACAGGATATGCACAGACGTTTTCCGGCGTGTTCTGTCACGCATTCCCTGCAGAAGAAGAGCCCGCATGAAGGACAGCAGACGGCGGCCTCCCGATCCGGGTGCTTTTCACATCGTTGATTTTTCAAACTGCTCAGATTGGGACTCCTAATCTAAAAATCACACGAAGCCACCATTTAATACAGCTTTCCGAATCAAAGTCAAGCTTTGATTCCTCATTCCACTAATACAGAGGCATTGCCGCAACAGTTCCACAAAGAATCCTGTAAATGACAGGTCTAAAGAGTCAGTAAATACCGAGCGCCCCCGATCGTCGGCTTGTAAACGTGAACTTTTTCTAATTCCCTTCGGAGCGTATCTTGTAAGCATATGCAATGCGCCTAAGATGTAGCACAAGAACGGAGATTTATGTATTTTCTTAGCAAGTCCTTTGTTGGTGTTCACGGTTTAGCGTGCTGATTTGGTTGTATATGACTGGAGAGAAGCAAAAGCAGAAGTCCGTACACCAACTAGGTCAAACGACACGCCCGAGTCCTCAAGCAAATTTCACAGCGAGAACTTTTTTAGACTATGCGTCCGCGTAGAGCTCCGTGAGTCTTCCAAACTTGGAGGCAGGGGGCATGATCCTGATGTCTTCACCCATGGGATTGGGCATTTTTGCATCGGGATTGATGCCGCATCTTTCATAAATGCTTCCCAGAAAATCCTGCGGATAAACCGGACGCGAGGCTGGGTTTTCCCCTTTCGCATCGGATGAACCGACGACAATTCCGCCTTTGAAGCCGCCGCCTGCAAGCATGGAGCTGAAGCATTTTCCGTAATGCTGGCGCCCGCCGTTCCAGGGGCTGTCCCAGGAGACTTTGGGCTCTCTGCCAAACTCGCCAGAACACCAGATTATTGTGCCGTCCAAAAGCTTTTTCGAGTCGAGATCTGAGATGAGCGCCGAAAGCCCCTGATCAAGCTGTTGGAGCTTGTTGCGTATGGCCTGAAAGTGTCTTTTGTGCGTGTCCCATCCGTTGAAATTGATCGTTATGTAGGGAACCTTAGCTTCTACAAGCCTGCGCGCCGCAAGAGCGGACTGCCCAAACCAGTTTCTGCCGTATTTGTCTCTGGTCTCCTTCGATTCCTTGGACAAATCGAAGACGGCGCCCGCCTCGCCCACCATGAGATCGTATGCCTCGTCACCGGATTTTGCGAAATTAGCAAATTTCTCCTCGTCGTGTGACTCCTCTCCAAGCTTGTCCATTTTCTCGAGGAAACCCCTGTTTCTGATCTGCTGTTCCTTGGATATTCTTGCATTCACAATTCCTTCGACGGCAAAAACGCTTGCGTTCGGATCTCCGCCAGTCACAAGAGGCCTGTATTTGGGACTCAAAAAGCCTGTCTCGGAAAAACGTCCTTTGGAGCTTGTGAGCAGGATATATGGCGGAATTTTGCCCTTGTATCCGTAGTCGTAGCCTTTCATCATGCCGATGACGGATCCAATGCAGGGAAAGACTTTTCCGCCTGGCTCGCGTCCGGTCTGCATGAGATATGTCGCGGTTTCGTGTCCGTTATTGCCGTGGGTCATGCTTCTTACGACAGAATATTTGTCCGCCATCTTGGCAAGATTTGGGAGAAATTCGCTTATTTCCATTCCCGGAACATTCGTGGGGACAGCTTTGAAACCACCGTTATAGTCGTAAGCCGCATCTGGCTTGGGATCAAAGGTTTCGAGATGGGAAGGTCCGCCCCAAAGCCAGATTTCAATCACAGACGAAGCGAAGGCGGGCGATTTCTTTTCGTTTTTCGCTTTTTCCTGGGCAAGGAGCAAGTTTGGCGCGGCGACAAGACCAAGTGCGCCGAGAGCGCACTTGCCGATAAAGTCTCTTCTGCTTAGATGGTCTCCGCTCATTTTATTTTTCCTGAAAAATATTCTGATTCCGATAGCGACCCCGAATGCGGCGCGGTTTGCGGAACACTCGCGCAATTACAATGCCATTCGAGAAAAGGAATACAAGCAAATTTAACGGAATACTAATTTGAATATTTCCGATGAAAGAGCTATTCTCCAGAACGGGCATTGGGCTTTGCTGTCGCTTTCTAAAAAATGCAACAAGAAAAGTGGAGGTCTAAGATGGCTATCGGCAGACAGACTTACGGGTTCTTCATTCCAACCGTCTCCCTGATGGGTGTGGGCTGTCACACCGAACTCGGAGCCAAAGTCAAGAGCCTGGGAGGCAAAAAGCCGCTCATCGTTACTGACGAGGGCATGACGAAGATAGGAACTACCGGGAAAATTGTGAAACTCCTTGAAAACGACGGGATCAGCACGGTCGTCTACGACAAGACCATTCCAAATCCGACGGACAAGAATGTCCACGAAGGCATAGAGATCTACAAGTCCAACGCCTGCGACATGATAATAACTCTTGGTGGCGGAAGTTCGCACGACTGCGGCAAGGGCATCGGAATACTTGCCAGCAACGGAGGTAAGATCCATGACTACGAAGGCGTGGACAAATCAACGAAAAACATGCCGCCCTTCATTGCCGTGAACACAACGGCTGGAACCGCCAGCGAGATGACAAGGTTCTGCATAATTACCGACACTTCCCGCAAAGTCAAGATGGCGATTGTTGACTGGCGCACGACACCAACCCTCGCGCTGAATGATCCTGAGCTCATGGCAGGCATGCCTCCGTTCCTGACGGCATGCACGGGAATGGACGCTCTGACCCATGCGGTCGAAGCCTATGTTTCAACGATCGCAACGCCGATCACCGACGCCTGCGCTCTCAAGGCGATAGAGCTTGTCTCCGAATATCTCCGCCCGGCAGTTGCAAACGGTGCAGACATGGAGGCCAGGGATAAAATGGCATATGCCGAATATCTCGCAGGAATGGCATTCAACAACGCCAGCCTCGGCTATGTCCACGCGATGGCGCACCAGCTCGGTGGCTTCTACAATCTTGCGCACGGAATGTGCAATGCCATACTTCTGCCCCACGTCTCCCAATTCAACCTTATTTCGCGGCTGGGACGCTTTGCCGACATCGCCGTCGCTCTTGGCGAAGATGTGTCCGGACTTTCAGAGCGCGACGGAGCCGATGTCGCCATTTCCGCGATTCAGACGCTCTCCAAGGATGTGGGCATACCATCCGGTCTGAGAGAGCTGAAAGTCGAGGAAAAGGATTTCGAAGTCATGGCGAAGAACGCCATGAAGGACGCCTGCGGATTCACAAATCCAAGAGTGCCTACACTCAAAGATGTGATGGCAATATACAAGGCGGCGATGTGATTCCATGAGCGAGTATTCTGCATCCTTCGATTCGGGTTCGAATACGCTCCGCCTCCTTTTTTCGGGCCGCTTTGACAGCGATGTCTGCTCCAGGCTGGACCCCGGAATTGACCGCGAAATTGCTCTGGCTGGCGAAAAGTGTCCTCCTGCTTCACTTTCCATCATCTTCGATTTTTCGCAGGTCGAATATGTGTCGTCGCTTTTCCTTAGGACTGTCGTCAAATCCGCAAAAAAAGTCGGAAAAGGCAAGTTCAAGATATGCGGAGCAAATCCATTCATAAAGAAGATCATACAGTCCTCCGGCCTTGAAATGCTGATTTCAGATCCATCCAACCAATTGGACGGCAAGGAGATGCAGTCTGAAAAATTCCCGCCATCCGCTGAATTTTCAGCTTCGGCCCATTTAGGCAGAATGGGCGACTACCAGAGCATGCATGCGCGATCGATATCGGATCCTGAGGCATTCTTCGGAGAGGCGGCGGAAAAAACTCTGCTTTGGAGGAAAAAATGGGACAAAGTCCTCGAATGGAATCCTCCGGACGCGAAATGGTTCATTGGCGGCAAGCTCAATGCGGCGGAAAACTGCCTGGACCGGCATCTAGCCGCGCATGGAGGCAAAACCGCGATCTTGTGGGAGGGCGAGCCTGTGGACGCAGAGGGACAGCCCGAAATCCGCAGGATCAGCTACAGACAGCTTCACGAGGAGGTCTGCCGGATCGCAAATGGCTTGAAATCGCTCGGCTACCGAAAAGGAGACCGGGCTATAATCTACATGCCCATGTTGCCGGAATCCGTCGCCGCCATGCTCGCATGCGCAAGAATCGGCATGATCCATTCGGTCGTCTTCGGCGGTTTCAGTTCGCAGGCGATTGCAGACAGGGCGGCTGACTGCCAGGCTTCCCTCATCATCACTGCCGACGGCGGAAACCGCAGAGGCGAAATAGTTCCACTCAAAAAAAATGTTGATGATGCTCTCGCGCTCAGGAAGGATGGCTCGGAACTGCCTCTTTGCACGGATGTAAGAAAGGTGTTGGTTGTGAAGCGCTGTGCCAACGAGATCGAAATGCTTCAGGGCAGAGATCTATGGTGGCATGAGCTCGCGGCGGGCGCAAATTCCGACTGCCCCGCTGAGGAGATGGATTCCGAGGACGTTCTTTTCATTCTCTACACAAGCGGCTCGACAGGCAAGCCTAAGGGAATCTACCACAGTACCGCTGGTTACATGCTCGGCGCGGCGGCGACTCATCGCTACTACTTCGACATCAAGGACAAGGACATATTCTGGTGCACTGCCGACATCGGCTGGATAACAGGGCACAGCTATGTCGTCTATGGCCCTCTGGCAAATGCCAGCACTGTTCTAATCTATGAAGGGGCGCCGAATTTTCCCGACAAGGACCGCTTCTGGTCAATTGTCGAACGGCACAGGGCGACCATACTCTACACAGCTCCGACCGCGATCAGAAGCTTCATGCAATGGGGGGACAAGTATCCGGAAATGCATGATCTCTCGTCTCTGCGCCTCCTCGGAAGCGTTGGCGAGCCTATCAATCCGCAGGCCTGGAAATGGTACAGCGAAAAAATTGGTGGAGGCAGATGTCCCATCGTCGACACCTGGTGGCAGACCGAGACGGGAAGCATTCTCATTTCCACATTTCCCGGCGCGATGGCGGCAAAGCCCGGATCCGCAGGCATGCCGTTTTTCGGCGTCAAGGCAAGCGTCCTCGACGACCAGTTCAAAGAGGCGGAAATCAACGCGGGCGGCCGTCTCTTCATCGAAAAGCCATGGCCCAGCATCTGCAGGGGCGTATGGGGGGACAGAAGCCGCTTCATCGGCACGTATTGGTCCGAATCCCCTGGAAAATATTTCACCGGCGACGGTGCGCGGAAGGACTCCGAAGGCTATTTCTGGATCGTCGGCAGGATTGACGACGTCCTCAAGGTCTCTGGACACCGAATCGGAACCGCAGAAATCGAAAGCGCGCTTGTAGCCCATCCGTCGGTCGCCGAAGCCGCAGTCGTCGGGCGCCCGGACGACATGAAAGAATTCGTGATCGTGGCATTCGTCACCCTCAAACAGGGCGTGACCCCGGGAAAAAATCTCAAGGATGAGCTACGGAAAAGAGTCGCCGCCGATCTCGGAGCCATTGCAAGGCCAGAGGAAATCCGTTTCACGCAGGCGTTGCCAAAGACGAGATCCGGCAAAATAATGCGCCGCCTTCTCAAGCAGGTCGCGGCAGGAGCCGAGGAAATTTCAGGCGATGTCACGACTCTGGAAGATTTCAACGTGCTTGCAAAGCTCATGTCCGAAGAGCCTTGACTTTTGATTTGACCAGCGTTGCTTCGCTGTAGACGTGGAAGTGAAAGTGGCACTTTTTTGCCGTGGAGCGCTTGGCGCAAAGAGCATGGTAAGAAAAACGACTTCTGCACGTTTGGAAGCCGCAGGGTGCTTTTTTCTTCAATTTTAATTTCAGAATTCCTGACTCGTGGAAATTGCTGTTGTTGGGATTTATCTGCCTG
>DYRX01000262.1 GCA_020718525.1 Victivallis vadensis | reverse complement strand
GGGGTTTGCGCCCAGGGCTTTAGACAGCTCTCCGAGTTCATCCCTGAGGGAATGATACTTTCTCATCAGGGGCTTCGCCTCTTTCCGGAAGTTGTCGGTCGCAATAACTTCAAATTTCATTGAGGAACTCATCCAGTGTCACCGGTTTGACTTTCCCCTTCCGTATATCGTCAACTTCCCTGAAAGCGGTTTCAAGGCTGGCTTTTAGCTTCTTGCACTGTCTGAGATGGTTGTAGTCGGCAACGAACTTTCTCCATTCGGAAAAGGGGATCTGCACTGCGGTCTTTGCGCCGGAGTCGTCCGTCAGATACTGTACGTGGAGCTGCATGTATGGAATCCTCTTTTGTCTTTTGTCCTTAAAAATAGGATCGGTTTTGGAAAAGTCAACCGGTCTTCGCCATTTTCCTGCCCGTCAGCGAATCGATCATCCAGAAGACGAGCTTCTGCTCCTCCGGCGGGAGCCTCTTTATCTTCTCCATCCTCCTGAGGATGTGCGCATCCCTGATCCTTTCGTCGGTGAACAGGGTTTTCATGTCCATGAGGATGGAGACGGAGACCTTGAGGACATCCGAGATTTTCGGGAGCAGGAAAACGGGAGATATCGGGGTCAGTTCTTGCATTTGACATTTACGCACATTGACAGAGTCAGATTCCTGGTCTTGTGTTTGACTTTTCCTTGATTCGAGTTACTTTGTAGCTAACGCGAAGGAATTTCCTTATGGGCTGTCCAGAACTCGACATGACTTCCTATTTCCGGCTCGTCAGGCCGGAAAAAAACGCGTCTAGGCGGTTCCGCCGTTATTTCCCCACCCCGAAAACCGCTTGTACCCGGCCCGTTTATTTATCTGATTCTGATATGGATAGTGTTTTTAGTGATTACCGGATCCGAGAAAAAGTAAGCACATGTGATTGTAAGTCACTTTCTTGGACTGTCTCCATAAAAGATGAATATGATTTAGATAATATTAGATATGAATTGAAGCAAATTCCAAGAAACATTGTTGTACTAATGATAAAAATTCCTAATGCGACGTTAACTTGTGGATGGCAAAATTTCTGGCATATAGGGCCAAAATCTGGAATAGAAACATGGTAATATTTATATGCAATTTATTATCAGCAAAGGGCAGTCTATGACTATAAGCCTGTTATCATACAAACAACTATTATTATTAATTATATTTCTAATGTTATCCATTGGATTATGGGGGTGTTCTGATACGACTAAAATTGAGAAACATGATTTAGTAGGTTGTTGGACGATAACTAAAGAATCATTAATGGATAGTGCACCACCCAAGAGCAAATACAGTGTCAATAAAGATAGAGATTATTCAATAATATTTTATGAGGATGGATCGTGTGATTTCAACAGTGTTATATGGAGTCAAGAATATCACTACATAAAAACAAAAGGGAAATGGGAAATATTATATAATATCGAGGACGATGACAACGGCAAAAAGTTGAAATCTATGATCCGAGTCCTAATAAATGAAAATTCTGAAGAAAAGTTTACATCGCAAAAATGCCATTATTTACTTAAATTAAGGCCTTCAATAAATAATGGGATTTATTATATTTGGACATATTCATATGAAGCTGAATATGGATTTAAATTTAAGTATGTGAAACAAAATCCTATGGATGCTAATGTCCCCCCCCATCCACCTGAAGGCAAAAGGGGGCGTTAGTATCACACCTACGAACAAGCCTTAGCGCGGCTCCATTTTTCTCTTTTAGCCGCCATTTATCGTTTTCTCGCTCCTCCGAGCGGGTAGAACGGGTCAGGCTCCGGCGGGTATAACGGGGTCACCCTTGCTATTGCTGTAGTATTTCTTCGCCATCAGACAAAATCCTTGAAATTGCAAGATCCTTTTCCATAATCTTTGCCAGGCGATTCTTGCTTCTTGAAAGACCTCCGTGCCCGATGGACAGCCTCGCCGCCATTTCGGACCGCGGCATTATTGCCCAGGAATATTTCTCAGCGCAGTAGATCAGTTTGAGAAGCAGTTGAAAAACGGCAGACGTGCCGAATGGCTATTGTGAACGGACAAATTTTGTGGTTCCAGAGTACTGTTGAAGAGAAGGACAGCCTGACCTGTCTGCGCCTGCCTGCGCTACGCACTGCAGGCAGGTGCGGCGCGCACAGGCAGAAGGCTGGACAGCAACGCAGAAAGCGGATGCTTTAACCACTGATGAACGCTGATGTCTCCCACTATTTTCCCGAGAGAAGCTATAGCTCCGTTTAGGAAATGGCACTGTGTGCACCGCAGTCCAAAAGCTTCGCAGGATTCGCTCTGCGAATCAAAAAAAACGCCCGCAAATGCAGGCGTTTTTGTGTCTTGACTTAGCCTAAACGCGTCAGTTGTTCAGCTCAGGATCAAGGACTGTCCTGTTTCCTGATCCGAAGACAGAGCCAGAAGTCTGAACGCTGACTCCATTCATGATGTAGTCGAGCGCCTTGAGAGAGGAGCTGTTCTGCCAGAGTATGTCGGCCTTGCTGTCGCCGTTGAAGTCCAGGAGGCGAAGCACCTGCCAGTCCGGGTTGGTGACGACGTATGGCATTCCGCTGGCATCCATTGTAAGTCCGTTCATCAGCCAGACCGAGCCTTGACCAGTCAGGCTGTTCTGCCAGAGGAGATCGGATTTGCCGTCTGCGTTGAAGTCGCCGGACTCTATGACCGTCCAGCCTTCGGATGCCGGAGGCGTTGTATAGATGTAGCCCTGGCTGTCAATCACAAGGCCATTCATGAGATACATGTAACCGGCCTTGGCGACTGTGTCGCGCCAGAGGATGTCGCATTTTCCGTCGCCGTTGAAGTCGGCGAAGAATTGGGGAAGCCAAGTCGCGCTTCTAACGTAGATCTGCCCCTGGCTGGATACGTTTTTCCCATTCATCAGGTAGAGCTGTCCTGTGACAGGCGAAGTGCCGATTTCCCAAAGGATGTCCGCTTTTCCATCGCCATTGAAGTCGCCAGTGCTCTTAGCTGTCCAGTTCAGTCCTCTTGTCACCGTCCCGGAGTCCGACACGCTTGTTCCGTTCATGATATAGATTGCTCCCTGTCCGGTCACTGGATGCTTCCAGAGGATGTCGGTTTTTCCGTCTCCGTTGAAGTCGCCGAGCTTGTCGAGTTCCCAGCCAGTTCCACCGTTGTAGATTGTGCCGACGGAGAGGACAGTGAATCCGTTCATCAGATAGATGATGGATTTGCCTGTGTTCGCGCTTTGCCAGATGAGATCCGCTTTGAAATCTCCGTTGAAGTCGGCAATTCCGGCGACTGACCAATCAGGGTTGGTGTTGCGGTAGATGTTGTCGCTTGCGGAAGGTGTTGCGCCATTCATCAGATAGAGATAGCCGTAGTATGTAGCAGAATCATCCGCGACCAGATCGCTCTTGGCATCGCCGTTGAAGTCCCAGGCTTTTGGCTGAAGCTCGAAGGCTCCAATGTCGGTGCCGGAGGCAAATGTGCGGACAAAGCCGGGACCTCGCTGGTCGGTCGTCAGAGCTTGCGGATTCGAGCCGGTGTTTATTGCGGGGCTTGTCGCCTGCAAAGACTGCGTCTTGGTCGTGCCTCCATAGTAATTTAATGCATTGAGAAGCGGATCGGATCCTACGATGTTGCCATCTACTCCGTTGACGATTCCATGCCCGCCGCCAGCGCCCTCGATAAGGTTGTATTCTGCCGCGCCAGAGGCGATTGTCGCCGTCGCCGTCGCCCCGCTTCCATCGCCGTTTATTGTCACAGTTGGCGCGCTGGTGTATCCAGAACCGGAATTGCCTATCATTACTCTTGCTATTGTTCCGGAGGAAAGACCGACTGTTGCAGTTGCCCCTGCACCGTCTCCGCCTGAAAAACTAACCGTCGCGCTCGAGTAGCCAGAGCCGCCGTTTGTAACCGCGACATAAACAAGACCCGAGTTGCTTATTATCGCAGGATTAGCCTTGTAAACATCGGGTCCATAGGTTAGAGGCGAGCCGGCGATACTTGACATTGTATTGTCAGCGACAATGCTTGAATAAAGACTCAATGTTCCACGGTCGCAATATATCCCGCCACAACGCCCTGAGGAGGCTGAGGAGGATGTCGCATTGTTTCCGGAGATTGTCGAATTGTAAATTCTGACTCTCGTGTTTGTCGTGGCAGATCCCCCGACAAGCTGTGTCATGTAAATGCCAGCGCCAAAGGCTTCGGCTCCACTTGAGGAGTCGCAGCTGTTTCCGCTTATGGTACAATTATAGAGGTTCAGAACCGGGTTGAAGTCATTCGACGTTGAAACATTTATGCCTCCGCCGTAGCAAACACCGGAGTTGATGGCCCTGTTGTTGTTTATCGTACAACCTTGCAGGTTCAATATGGCTCCGTTGGCTCCGGTATATGAGATTCCACCACCCTCTTGAGCATCGTTTCCGTATATCGCACAATTGCTTATGCTGAGACTGATGGTATTTCGATAGAATAGAATACCGCCACCTTCATCATCGGCATCGTTGTTGTAAATTGAGCAGTTTGACATGCTGAAGGCGCCAACATTGCCTGAAACTGTCATACCACCGCCATCTCCAACTGTAGTTGTCTGCGCTGTGCTCGTATTCCCACTAATGATCGAATCTTGTATTGTTGCAGTCCCCGATGAGATATGGATGCCGCCTCCGTTGCCGGATGCTGTGAAGCCACTATTTGTTCCCGTCGCCGTATTCCCGGAAACCGTGCATGAGCTCATTGTCAAAGCATTGGACTGAGAATATATTCCACCACCCTGCGCAGATTTGTTAGATCCGGCAACAAGCAGGACTCGGACTGTACTGTTTGTGACAGCCACATTTTCAAGCGTAAGATTTTCATCGCTGTAGATCGCACCGCCATTCGCCATCGAATTTGCCGTCGAATGAAGAGCATTGGTGACTGTCAGATTTTTGATGCTGACATTGAGAACGCCGGCTCCTTGAACCAGAAAGACCCGGCTTGATGCGTTTGCATCTATGGTGATGGAAGCTCCTGCGCCATCAATCGTCAGGCTCTTGTTGATTGCCAGATGACCGGATGTGAGGACAATCGAGCCCGATAGGGCAGATGCAAAAGAGATTGTCTCGCCAGAACCGACAGATGTTATTGCCTGACGCAGTGATCCAGCGCCGCTGTCATCCAGATTTGTCACAGTCTGATTTGCGGCACTCGCAATCCCTCCAGATAAAAGAAGCAGAACCGCAAGCATTGAACGCAGTCTGAAAATTCCTCTGCACATTTGAATCCCCCTTTTGTTTGTTAGTTCCAAAATCCGACTAGAAAAATTCTAGCTCCCGGACACGCCAATTTGTCGGAAAATGCCCGAGATGGAAGCTTCTCCGCCTTCAGCTCTTGCCCGTTATACATCCAGCCAGGCAATAATACAATAGCAAAACAATAATATATCGAAATCCTAACCAGATTTTTGCATGGGAATTAAATTATGAATACTGAATTTCAATGACGATGCCGAACATGGAGTGCTGACGCGCAACGGAGTGAAGCTTCAGCCTTGCTAGAGGCGAAAGAATTTCGCCGTTGAGGCAGAGACAGAACCTTATAGATGCAATGTTGAGAGTTTACGGCTTACGGTTTTTCGGAGCAAAAATCGGTATCGGGGTCGCTATCGGAATCGGGATCGAGGGAACGTTTACGGTTTACAGTCAAATAAAAGATCTTGCCCGAGATTGCAAAGTGCTAAATGCAAAATTAAAATTGAGGACAGCCTGAAGGCTGGACACCAACGAGGACCGGATGAATTGAATTCGTCCCTCCATGATGCGGAAAATGCCGCGCGCTGGAGGGCAACTGCTTGCAGTGCCTGCTTTTCCAATCGAAAGCAGAAAGCAT
>DYRX01000559.1 GCA_020718525.1 Victivallis vadensis | reverse complement strand
CGTTCCAGGCTTCATGATGCTGGTAAACGATAATCAGAATGGGCTTGGGAATGTTTTGCAACGCGGCCAGTATTTCAACGCCGTATTTCGGATGGAGTCTCAAAAAATCAAGCTCGGCCCTGGTAAAACCCTTCTCCTTCAGCGCCACTTTTTTGTCTATCCGGCTTTTTCCGATATCGTGCAGCAATGCCCCCTGGCAGAGGCTTTTCATCTCCTCCGGCGTCAGGCCGACCTCTTTTCCAAGCATCATGGCCAGGACCGTCACGTTCATCGCATGGTGGTAGAGCCCCTCGTCTTGCGTAGAAACGCGCATCAGATGGAGCGCCGAATCCGCATTCTCGAGAAAATAACTGGAAAATGTATCGGCAAACTCGCCCACTTCCTGAACCAAAGCGGTCGATCCGCTCGTTATCCCCTTGATGAGACGGCTGACCTGTTGTTGCGTTTCGGCATATCTTTTCTCACACCGGGCAATCTCCTCCTGGCGCTCCTTCAGGCGAAGGGCGCGCTCCTGCTTGATTTTCCAGAGCTCCTCCAGCGAATCTTGAGAATCAACTTTCTCCAGGGGCTTTGACTCTTCCGGCCCCTCTTTCAGCGGCAGAACATCGCTCCTGGCGGGGACACAGATCACCTCCTGGATTGCCAACTGCCGGAGAATCTGGAGCTGCTTTTCGTTTGTTATCTTGAAACTTTTAAACAAAAACGGGTGGTCGTACCATTTTATGTCGTCAAGGCGGATAAAGACACCGACCCTCAGGCGGCTGACCGGTACTCGAAATTCAGGAATAACCAATTCGGGCATGCTCATCATGGTCCTTGTTTTATGATTCGGAGTGAAAGCGCTCGCCTCCCCAACCGGTATTTATCCGAAAGATCGGCCTGTTTTTCAGTCTCTCGTTCTCGTGTAAACGTCTTCAAATTCTCTGTCATATTTTTGAAGAGGGTCAGAACGGCCTGAAAAAAATCCCCCAACGGTCGATGGTCAATAGTCTTTTTTTATCGGGGCGTCAAGCCCTGTCGCAATCAGGAAGAAGGGCCGTGTTTGCATAGGGATGTAAAAAAGACGAAAACCCGCCTTTACTGCCAAAGAAGCGCCATGAACAAATACAAAAAACCGGATTTTCTCTTTCAGATATGCTATAAGTGCCGGGCAATTATTCATGGGCGTTTGAACAACGCCTTTTGTCATTCTGGACGTGGTAAGACGGGGGATGCTTCGTATGCGTTATTTCCAGATGGCGTTGAAAATACTAAATGCCAGGCTG
>DYRX01000558.1 GCA_020718525.1 Victivallis vadensis | reverse complement strand
GACAGGACACTAGCGACAGCCTCCAGGTAAAGGCACGGATGGAAAAAAGTTAAATCAGAAAATGGGTAGACTGTCTGAAAAATGTCGCAAGACATTTCCCACAGGAATCAGCTACTGATTCCTGACATCGTTTTTTATGGAAAATAAATTCACAATTTGAATTTTTTAAATGAAAAACTATAGGGTTTGCCTGATTTGACATTCGCCATATTGGCAATAGATTCCTCTCCCGTCTTTCTGTCGCCTTTAAAAAGAGCCCCGCAGGCTCGCCATATCCTGGAGTGCACTCATTGAAAAACAGCAAAAACGACATTCTCAAGCTCAACATGATACGCATGAGAAACAAGTTCTCTCCGGACGCAAGACAACGCCGCGACGATGGGGCATCCTCTCAAAATATGGCAGGCGAGATGCCGCACGAGGTACAGGCGCCAATAGCGCGTGGCGGGGACGATGCGGTGCCATCACAGCCGGACAGCGGAGCCGAAAAAAGGCAGGCTCTGCTTAAAAGGCTTGACGAATTCCGCATGCTCCGGCGCGACGTGTCCGGAAAAATCGCAGAACAGCTTTCATCAATACCCGAAGACATCAGACTTTCCCAGGAAAAGATTTCCGAATTGCAAAAGGCTGTGGACTCCTACACCTCGATACTTCATTCACTTAGAACAATAGACGATGATTCCTGGGACCCCGACAGCTTCTCCCGGGAGCTGGCTTCGGCTATAAAAATGGCGGAAAACGCCAGAATCGAGATGATAAAGATATCAGCAAGAATTTCCATGTTTGGCCGCGAAAGCGAGGCAGCCGAAGCCTCCCCAGCGCATTCTTCGCTCATCACCGATTTCTGCTCATTGTCGCCAATGCAGATCCTGAAGTTCTCATTTCTTTTTCTGCTTCCGGTCATTCTCGCACTGCTTGGAATGTCTCTTCTCATAGGCGTCTTCATGTTCATAACATTCAGAACCTGAGGACGGGCAATGAAGCGACAGCACTCAAGACAGGCGATTGACTACTTCAAGCACAAGCCTGAAAGAAAGAAGCTGGCGACCTATCTTCGCTCCACCAGTTGCAGAAAAATATCCGGGGCTCCAACTTTTTCAGACAAAATCGTCTGGCGGAGGCGCCTGGTCTCGGCTCTTGCGCTCATTATTCTTCTGACAGGACTCTACAAAATATTCGCGTAAGCGGAACTGAAGTCCACACAGAATATTGAAGGGAGGAAAGTTAACAGTCAGTTTAGCGGTTTACGACCATAAAAATGAGCA
>DYRX01000557.1 GCA_020718525.1 Victivallis vadensis | reverse complement strand
CAAGAATATGCATGGTGACGAAAATTCCCATGCCCAGTCCCCCGATGCGATGCAGAATAAAGGTCAAATACGGACCCTGTCCCTTGTACCGCAAGCCTGTCAACAGGCTGACATTTCTACTTAAGCCCATCTATGCCTCCTCGAAAAATTTGAATTGGGAGATTAGCGAAATCGCCCGTTAAGCATCCTTCGGCAACGACAATAAAATTTGGCAACTCACAAAACGCATTGTACTCTTTTTTACTTCGAAAGGATAAAAGCAGAGTTCCCTGCGAACAAAGGAAACGCCCTCTTCGCAAGGACAAAACGACCGAACAGATTGATTATCACATATGGAAGATTGACAAGAAAGTGACAATCATCCTGCTTATTTCGTTTCAGCTATCCTATAATAAAGTGGACAAAGACCTTTATAATCCAAATTGGATTACCTGTTCGAAGGTTTTTTATTTTCTGCCCTACGCGGAGTGACAAGCGCCAGCGAGTAACAAAGCAAAAGGGCAATTTTGCGTGAAAGAAAAGTAAATTCCGTCCTTTGAAACGCTGCCAAAGGCACAGGGACGAATGCAAAATTTCAGGAGGCATACATGTCTGGTTCGAATGAACTTTCCCGCCGTGACTTCATAAAGGTCACAACAGGAATCGTAGGCGGAATAATCGGGGTGGCGATTGGCTTGCCGAGCATTTCATATTTGATTGACCCTGCTTTGCAGGAAGGCGGGAAGGATGTATGGGTCGCCATTGGCAAATTCGAAGATATGCAAAAAGGTGTACCGTATCCATTTTCGTTCACCCGTGTACAGGTCAACGGCTGGGAGCGGACATCCAACTCCTTCGGCGGGTACGCGCTTCGCAAATCGGATGACCCCAAAGATTTGCTCATCCTCAACAGCCGCTGCACGCATCTCTCCTGCACCGTCAATTGGAGCGAAGAAGCCCAGGGCTATCTTTGCCCCTGCCACGATGCCAAGTTCAGCATCGAAGGCGAAGTGCTGGATGGTCCCCCGCCGCGCCCGCTGGACGTTTACGACGAATTCCGCCTGACAGAAGAAGGTCAGATCGAAATATTCTCCAAGGCAGGTTAACCATGTGGAAAAAAGTTTACGAATGGCTCGATGAACGTCTCGGCTTGAACGACATGTACACCAACCTGCTCGACCGCCCCGAGCCGACAGGCAACTGGTGGAATACCCTCGGCTCCGCCAGTCTCTTTCTTTTTGTCATGCAGGGATTAACAGGCATCTTCCTCACCGTCTATTACACTCCCT
>DYRX01000556.1 GCA_020718525.1 Victivallis vadensis | reverse complement strand
GACGCGAAATCACGCTGGGCGCTCTACCAACAAATGGCTTCGATGCGCTACGACGGAAATGAGACCGAGGAGAAAAAATCATGACCGATCTTTCCACCACCTACCTTGGTTTGAACCTCAAGAATCCTTTAGTGGCTTCAGCCTCTCCCCTTTCAAAAAATATTGACAAGGCGCGCAAACTGGAAGAGGCGGGTATCTCGGCAATCGTGATGTACTCCCTCTTCGAGGAGCAGATCATCCACGAGAGCCTGGAGTTGGATCACTACCTCACCCGAGGAACTGACTCGTTTGCTGAAGCAATGTCCTATTTGCCTGATGGTGGCGTGTACTCAGTAGGTCCTGAGAAGTATCTAAATCAAGTGGCTGGATTAAAGAAAGCGCTGAATATTCCCGTCATCGGCAACTTGAACGGCGTCTCAAAAGGCGGCTGGACAAAATATGCAAAACAAATCCAGGATGCTGGCGCAGATGCGCTGGAATTGAATCTGTATTACATCCCGACCGATCTTGATCTCACCGCCCAGGAACTGGAAAACGCACAGGTGGAATTGGTGGCGCAGGTAAAGTCTGCAATCTCCATTCCGCTGGCAGTGAAACTCAGTCCATTTATCACAGCCCTGCCGAATTTTGCGCGCAGAATTGTCGAAGCAGGCGCAGACGGACTGGTCCTATTCAACCGCTTCTACCAGCCAGATTTCGATCTGAATGAACTGAAAATCGTTCCCAGCCTTGACCTGAGCGCCTCTGCGGAGCTACGTCTCCCCTTGCGCTGGATATCCATCCTGCATGGAAAAATCAATGCAGATTTTGCCTTGACCAGCGGCGTGCATACAGCCAACGATGTACTAAAAACAATGATGGCAGGCGCAAAAGTCGCCATGATGGCGTCAAATCTCCTGCATAATGGCGAACAAGTCATCCCATCTATGTTGACCGAGTTGGAAACCTGGATGAAGGAACGAGAATATGTCTCAATCAAACAAATGCAGGGAAGCATGAGTCAGAAATCAGTAAAAGAGCCTGCGGCATTTGAACGGGCAAATTACATGAATGTCCTGAATTCGTTCAGGGATCTGCCATAGATAAAAAAAGTCCTCCGCGAAAACGGAGGACTTTTTTTATCTCAAATCAGGGGATTAATTTCCAACAGGAGCAGAGGCGTTCTTGCGCTGACGGAAAGTAATGCGAGCGCGTGTCAGATCATAGGGTGACATTTCCATGGATACACGATCCCCAAGCAAAATACGAATATAGTGCTTACGCATTTTACCCGCGAGAT
>DYRX01000261.1 GCA_020718525.1 Victivallis vadensis | reverse complement strand
TCAAGTGTATTACGATTAGTATTTAAGGGACAGGACACTAGATGAGCGACGCGGCAGAAGTCATAAGAGTCATGAAAAAACTGAGAAGCTGTGCGGAGCTTCAGCTTCCCGGTGATAGTTTTTCAGCAAAATAATGAAATTATTTATCTGAAAAACTATAGCTGGCGACCGAGTCCGGCCGGTGGAAACGGATGATCAGATGCGGGTTGCCGTGGTTCAAATCCCAGAAGTAGTGCAGGTTGCCGTTCGAGAGAATCACAAAGCGGCAGTTCTGGGATTTTGCATAACCGCGTGCCTGTTCCTTGCCGACCAGCGGATTTTTGTCCTCCGATTTCGCCTCAAGCACAAGGAATGGAAAGCCTTTTTCGTCGAGTAGCAAAAAGTCTATGAATCCCTTGCCGGTCTTCTCGAAATTCTTGCCGAGCGCATCAATTCGAGATTCCACAAGCTTGACATAAAGAGGGCGCGCTTTCCGTTGCATGCTTCATTCCTTGAAAAGCACTATTTTTCAGTAGAATCAATACAGCGATGAACGCTAAAATTAAACTATTTATCTGAAAAACCATAGGGGGAATTTTCGAGCTTGCCTCGGAAGAGATTGAGCTCGATGTCCGCAATGGAGGACAAGGATCTTTCGTGAGTTGCAACAATCACGATCTTCCCCTTTTTCGCCTCGTTTTTTAGGATTTGGGCTACGACAGAAGCGTTTTCGTCATCGAGGTTCCCGGTCGGCTCGTCCGCCAAAATTATTTTAGGATTGCCAGCCAGTGCTCTAGCTATGGCGACTCTCTGCTGTTGTCCGACGCTGAGTTCGGACGGCATGTGGTCAAGGCGGTCGGCAAGATCAAGCTCTGATGCCAGTCGGGAAATATTTCCGCTATCCCATGCGCGGCTCCGCAAATATTGAGAAAGCATGATGTTTTTTCGGACATCTAGATATGGAAGGAGATGGAATTTCTGGAAGATGAATCCGATCATCTTGTTTCTGAAGGAGTTGCGACTGAAACGACTCATCCTGTAAACGTCGTTGCCCTCGAAAAGGACAGACCCGGAATCTGCCTTCATCATGGCTCCCGCTATCATGAGGAGGGTGCTTTTTCCGCTTCCGCTCCTCCCTTTAACGAGGTGGACCTTGCCAGCTTCGAAGTCGAAGGAGAACGAGTCGAGCGCCTTGACGCCTCCAGACTTGTATGTCTTGCATATTTCAGAGATGCTGAGCATAAGACTATTCCTCCATTAGGATTGAAGCCGGATCGCAGGATATGAATCTGAAGAGAGGAAATGCGCTCCCCAAAGCAGCAGAAATAATCACGAAAGCACTGCATGAAGGCAGATTGCTCCACAATATCGAAAACTGCCTGGTGTTTGAGACGATGTATGGGGAAATTGTGTAGAGCGAGGCATAGGAGCCTATCAGAAAGCCAGAGATGCCTGCAAGAAATGCCAGCAGGAATATCTTCAAAATGTAAGTCGCGCAAATGGAGCCAATTCCAGCTCCGCAGGCGGACAGGATTCCGATCTCATACTTTCTGTCGGACGCCTCCTTCATGCCCGTGACCGCTGTAACAATGATCATAAGCAGTGACGTAAACAAGAGGATGAAGCGCAGATACCTGTCTGTCATGTCGCGCGAGCGGTGCCTTGCCTTTGCAATTTTCTCCAAGTTGATCTGACGATAGCCCGGAACAATGCCCGCGAGAAGTTCATTCTGGTAGTCGTGAATGCGCTCCAGCGAACCGCCAGGATGTAGGCATTCGAATGAACGGACAGCGCTGATCATTCCCTTCTTGCCGAGCAATGCCTGAAGATCGGAAAGATTCATGTATATCCTCCAATCGTCCATGTCTCCAGTAGGAGAATCTGTCCCCTCTACAATGAACTCAGCTCCTTTCAACATAAACGTCTTCCCTTCATCAGGACAAGCCAGGACCTCGGCGGCTCCGCTTCCAAATTTGACGCTCCCCTTTTTTATCGGCTTGACAGGATTGCCCTTTTCCGCTGTGTCGGCGGCCCGGCTTATCGGTCTGACGCCAGTCAGAATCAGACTTTTACCATTCAGCTCGATACGCTCCTGAAGAAGCGCGACATAATACCTCGAAAGGAGCTCATTGTGCGACGCCATCGTGTCTGCAATGTCTTCGGGAAAACTCGCCTGCTTTTCAGAGCAGAGAAAGTAGTCGAGCGGGTGGGATGATTCTGGGATCAGCACTTGATTTAATCCCATGTCCTTCATTATCAATTGCATGGAACGATTGGCAAAGGAGGATGTGTTGAGGGCGAAAACATAGAGGCTGACGGAGCAAAGCATCGCCAAGAAGAGCGGCATATCATGCTTCCAGGCACGAAGGAATTGTCGAGTCATAAGTCCGGATAGCATCTGGCATCCTCCTATCCTTTTCAGCGGTAATTGTCCTGAGGTTTTCCCTTCGGCATCTCGCAATGCCCGTCTAAAAACGCAACATTCAGTCCAGTGCCTTGAGCCCCTCCGAATCTGAAATGTGGAAATGGAGCTCCTTTGCGCCAAAAATCAGCCAGAAACCATCTTGCAGAAGGCTGTGCGGATGTAGCTGTCGCCTCTCCATAAACGCCGTCGCTTTTAAGTCCCCTGCTTTTGAAAGGAGCTTCCCTCCATGCTTGGCCTCCATGCTTCTTGTTCGCGTAAAAACTGAAATACACGTATGAAATTCTGCCGGCATTCCAATTGTCGTCGGTGTTGATGACAGAATCGCTCGCTCCAATCGGCTGATAATTTGTTGTGTTCTGAGCGTAGACCTCCATAATATAGGCTTGAGGACAGTAGGATACGCTTCTGAGTATGTCCTTGTTCTCCATGGAATTGAACAAGCCCGGATGTGCATTGTGCTCGCACTCGTCCCTGTAGAAGAACGAATTGTTGTTTGCGGCATATACAGACATGGCAATGTGCAGTTGTCTCATGTTGGACGCGCAGAGCTTCTCCTGGGCCATAGTTTTTGATCTTTTAAGAGCTGGAAGAAGCATTCCTGCCAAAATTCCGATGATCGCGATCACGACCAGAAGCTCTATTAAAGTGAATCTGCGATTTCCGGGACTGGCACCAGAAAATGGCGTCTCGATTTTCTTTTCACTTGAAAGACGAGCAATAGATCTTTCACTTGCAATCTTCATTTTCCCTCACTGTCCCTTTTCTTTGTTTTCAATCCGGAAATCTTGAAGCCGCCCCTGGCAGGCTTCAGATGCATGACGGCTTCCATCCCATCTCTTTCGCATTCGGCGACCAGCTTGATCCCGGCATCACTGCAATCGCAGTCCGCTGTCGTCAGAGATACAATTTTTGCGCCGCGCAACTCTGCGAGCTCCGCATAGATTCTTTCCCGTTCAGAAAATGAGATTTCAGAGCAGAAACTGCCCTTGGAGTAACTGCCATTCAAAACATTTTCGACAAATGAGTTTGCCCTGCTGAAATCGGCAATGGTCACAAAACCGCTCTCCTCGATTATGTTAGCCGGGAAGAGGATTCCATAAACTCTAGTCGCCGCAAATAGACAAACAAAAATTATGCAGAAAGCAGCAATAGTCCTGCTGTATTCATGAAAGAAAAGCGAGAAGCGTCCACTTTCAGATGAAGACACACTACGCTTGCGAGCCAGTCTCATGCTTTCCTCGACCGCCTTGTCAAAGGATCCAAGCTTATCATCGCGTTTTTTTGCCTCGTCCTCAAGCTTTTTTCTTCTAGCCGCCATTGCGACAGCCTCCCTGGCTTCGCGAACGCTCATATTTGCATCTTTTTTCATCTTGCCCTCAGAATCCTAGCTCTGCATTTTATACTTGTCTATCAATCATGTTACCCCTTATTACGCCAGCATTGGAGGATTCGGGACAGTGATTCAGATATTTTTTCAGAATTTCATCCGATTCGGACATGAATCTGATGCTAGCGCCCCTATATTCCGGGACTTATGAATGACGAAACAAAGACACTGGACGAATTGTCGGACGAGATTCTTTTCGAGAGGTTCAGGAAAACCTTGGATGAAAACTGCTTCGGCGTGATCATGGAGAGGCATTACAGCTCTGCCCTCGCCTTGGCGCGTGCAAGGCTCTTCAATAAAAGCGCCGCGGAGGATATCGTTCAGGAAACCTTCATCCGCGCCGTCAGAAAGGCTTCAAGCTACGATTCCGCCAAGCCTTTCGCTCCATGGCTCTACACCATATTGAAAAATGCCTGCACTGATTTCATCAGAAAGGAGATGCGCGAACACGAATTTTCCTGCCATATCCCAGAAGATCTCCCGGACACGAAGACTGATCCCCAGGAATTAAGCTTTGAAGACATCATAAAGGCGCTTTCAAAAACCGAAAGGGAAATCATGATATGCCGCTTCATGCGCGGACTGAGTTTTTCTGAAATAGCTGATGAATGCGGTCTTCCGATTGAGAGCGTGAAGAAAAAATCGCAGAGATCTCTGAAAAAACTCAGAGTTCTGATGTCCCGAAAGCCGTGACTGGCTCGTAATAACAGCAAAGGCGCATCTTGGAGAAGACTCATTGTTCTTTTAAATAAACAGACTGTGGTGCTTATATGGGAATAGAATGTAAAGGCAGAAGAGACGAACTGGAGCAGTATGTTCTAGGGCTTCTGTCCAGCGAGGAAGAGAACGAGCTTCTCGTCCACGCGGACTCATGCGATAAATGCTCTAAGGAGCTTGGGAAGATCCGCGACGCTGTAGAAAGATTTAAAGCTCTTTCCAAGTCTCCACCGGAATCCTTCGACAACTGCGCGCATAAAGTGGGTCTTGAAATCGAGATTCTCAAAAAGCAGAGGGAAAAATCCAGAAAGATACGCCACATCCTCAAAATCGCCGCGTCTCTCCTCTTTCTGGCTTCCTGTCTTTTTGCCATATTCGCCGGACTAATTAAATCAGATAAGAAGGGAGAGATTGCATGGCAGATACAGAATGTGGGGTTCGCATCGTCAGACTCGCAGTATCCCGTCATTGATGAAAATAGAATATATGCTCTTAGCGGAGACGGCCGGAACGGCAGGCTTATCGCTCTTGACAGGGATTCCGGGAAAACTCTCTGGACTTCAGACTTCTCCGTATTGAGAGGAGCTATCTCCGCATTTCATGGCAATATTTTTTCAGCCAGTGCAAGAGGCGCCTCCATATCTCTGCTCGCCATCGCTGGGGATAGCGGGAAGATTTTGTGGAACATGGATCTGCCTCCAAAAAATGAGCAGTTCCCATTGTTCACGCCTCTTGAAATTTCCGCATCCGAAAATTCCGTCTGCTTTGCCAGAGGAAATGACATTTTTCTGCTCGACCCCAAATCAGGAGCCCTCAAGTGGAAAAAAGAATCTCTCTCTCCGCATATCTTCATCTCGCGTCCGCAGGAATACATGGGAAACATATTTGTGGCGGACACTGAACATGTCTATTGCCTCGACTCGGAAAATGGAAATCTCATATGGATGAAGAATTCCGAAATTGATGCGGGCGATCTGATGAAGCCCCTCATGGCAATATCCGACGGCAGAATATTCTTGATCCGCAGAGCCCGCAAAGGGGGAGCTCGTCTTCTTGCAATGAAGGTGTCTGACGGCGAAACGCTCTGGCAAAAAGAGGCCGGCGGCGGGATTCCATACTGGATACGTGCCGGACAAGGCTTTGTCTTCGTCAAATCTAAGAACCTAGATTTTTATGATGAAAAAAGTGGAGACTTCTGCCGAAGTGAAAAGATCGGCGGATGCGCTCCACTCACTTTCGGAAAAGATGAGATTTTCATGGTCGAAGGAAAAGACTCTGGCAGAATCATTTCCATAAATTTGAAAAGTGGAAAAACAGACGATTTCTTCAGGATCGGCGATGGATCCTGCGCAGGACTGGCGATCGCGTCCGGAAAGGCTTTCGTCAGCGCAAACGATGGATCGATGTACGCAATTTCCATAAGATATAGTTTTTCAGATAAATAATTTCATTGTTTTGCTGAAAAACTATCATCGGGAAGC
>DYRX01000260.1 GCA_020718525.1 Victivallis vadensis | reverse complement strand
TAATGTCCTATTTCATCCGCCGCTGTCTTCCGCCGGAAAAAACTGACGCATTACATTATTCCCTTGTTATTTATCAACATGGACACATTATGTCCAGGTCCCTCTGATATGATAATGCCAGTCGAAAATAAATGACGGGCATCCAAAAAGAGGAGAAGGAGTTCTTATGAAAAGTCAGACAGTCGGAATGAAGGCGGCGTGTGAAGGACTTGCACCGGCTCTGCACCATGTGATGAACTTTGAAACGGGAAGCAGTGAAATTGTCTACAGCAGGGAATATTGCCCGGCATCCCGTCCTGGAGCTGTGAGAATGGAGATATGGAAAAACAAGAAGGGGCAGGCTTTTTCCAGATTCATAAGCGGAAACGCCAGAAAAAAAGTCTTCAGCTACGAAATATCGGGCTGGACGCCGGCTCCGCTCTACAAGGGGATGCTCTTCGACAGCGATATTCCGCAGGCAATCGCCTTCGCATGCGAGGAGATTCTCCGCGCCGGATGAGAATTCAAGGTCTTATGAAATCATACTTCGCCACAGAATCCTCGACATACCGCAGAGGGTATGCCTGCGGCTTTGCGTCTCGTCTGAATTTCATAATTTCCTTCATCGGCTTCGTTTTTGACTTTTGCAATTGGCTCTTATTTCAGAGGAATATCTGTAGCAAGCTTCCTTTTATCGCTTGAATTGACATGTTTAATCTGTTATACTCAAGTTATATCGCTTATACTTTAATTTTCAGACATGCAAGAGGGATCGCGATGGGAGTCACGCTGAAGGATATTGCCAGGGAGGCTGGCGTTTCCATTGTCACTGCAAGCAGAGTCTTCAACGGAGTCAAGAGCGTCAGACCCGCCTTCAGGCGCAAGGTGATGAATGCCGCGAAGCGCTTTTCCTATTCTCCAAACCTTCTTGCGAGAGGACTTTCGAAGTCGCGCTCAAAAATAGTCGCACTTTATCTTCGTGAGCTTGGCAACCCTTTTTTTGGGCGGCTTGCGTCGGCGCTCTGCTCGGAACTGGCAAGAAAGTCGTATGATCTGGTGATTTGCGATTCTCTAGGCAAGACATTGGGGCTTTCACGGGCGCTCTCCTGTGCATGCTCCGTCCTGGTCTCGGTGGGGGACGAAGAAATCGTTGACTGCTTGTCATCCGACTCCCCCACGCTTGGAATTTTCTGTTCGGTTCCGGAGAACAAGCTACCTGTCAACATCGAGCTTGATTTTTCTGAAGCCTACTGGGAAATCTGCGGAGCGGCTCTCAAGGACGGGAAGCGCTCCTTTGCCGCGTTTTTCCCGATTCTGAAGCAATACCCGAACCTCGAGTCCTCAAAGCTGGCGCATCTGAATAACTTTGTCGCCGCACATGCGGACAGAGCCGATCTGCAATATTTTTCCTCTGAAAATGAGCTATTGGACAAAATCGCGGCAGATTCAAAATCTGTTGATGCCGTATTCTGCGAAAATGATTTGAGCGCCGCACAGATTTATGGAAAGCTTGTAAGAGCTGGAATAAGAATCCCGGAAGACATCGTTCTGGTCGGATGCGATGCGACTGTGCCAATGGAGGGATTGTGGTCCATCGGCATTGACCTGGATTGGATTGCATCGAAAGTCCTGAACTGCGTGGAAAAAATTTCAGCAGGCGAGGCCTTAAAAAAGATTGCCCCCCTGAAGGCGAAGCCCATCATCTGATATCAGACAACTGTCCGAATCATCTTCAATTTTAATCCATTTCTAATTCTCGACGCTTGTAATTTCCATTTGATAGCGGAACATTAAGGTAAAGAAATCGAGTCTGTCAAATATCATCTGGAGCAGAAAATGAAAAAAGTCATGTTTTTTTCCGCTGTTTTTATTGTCGCCGTTTTTGCGGGCAACTATTTGTCGTCCGCCGAGAAGGAATTTGAGAATCGCAATCTGCCTGTCGTAAGGAATCTCATCATAATGATTCCAGACGGGATGAGCCACGGCGGCTACACTCTAGCAAGATGGATGAAAGACGGGAATCAAATGAACATGGATCCTCTCGCCTGCGGTCTGGTTAGGACTTTCTCATCGGGCTCAGCGATAACCGACTCGGCGGCGGCGGCGACTGCCTACGCCACCGGCTTCAAGACTCAAAACGGCTGGCTTGGCGTCATGCCAGGCGAAATCGATATGCCAGGGCTTTCCGCCAGCGTCTATGACAAGGCCTTTGCCCGTCTTCCGGTTGCGAATCTGATGGAAGCCGCCAGAATGAAGGGCAAATCAACCGGACTGGTAAGCATATGCCCTTCGGTTGAAGCCACCCCTGCCGGCTTCAGCTCCCATTTTCCCTCCCGCGAGGCCTTTGAGACCATAGCCGAACAGCAGATATACTGCGGGCTGGACCTCTTTCTTGGAGCTGGAGACAAGTTTTTCAAGCCTGAGAATCGCCAGGACAAGGAGGATCTCCTCTCGGAACTGCGAAATCAGGGCTACAAGCTCGTCGGCACTAGGGAAGAATTGCTAAAATCTTCATCTCCAAAGCTTTGGGGGCATTTTGCAGATGGTTACATGTCTTTCGACATTGACAAAGCTCCGGAAGAGCCTTCTCTCGCCGAAATGACGGAAAAGGCGATCGAACTGCTTTCAAAGGGAAAAAATGGATTTGTCCTCATGGTCGAGGGAAGCAAGATTGATCCTGCGGCGCACTCCAACGAACCGGTCGGACTGGTAAGCGACATTCTTGCATTTGACCTGGCTGTCGGAAAGGCTCTTGAATTCGCAAAGAAGGATGGGCACACCGCAATCTTGATCATGTCGGATCACGGAAATGGCGGCATAACCGTTGGAACAAGAAACAATCAAATAGGCAATCATCCTTCTGAATTCCTGGTCTGCCTCAAAAAAGCCAAAAATTCTGGAGAAAAGGTAGCAAGCCTTCTGAAGCCAGGGCTTTCCGAGGAGGAAGTCCGAAAGATTGTCTCAGAACATTATGGCATTGAAAAAATAAGCGAAGAAGAGATGAAAAAGCTTTTGGAAACAATTCCCCAGAACAACAACAAGAAGACAAGGGTTCTACTGGGGGAAATGATGAGCAGACGATCAAACATAGGCTGGACTCATGACAACCATGTCGCCGACGACGTCGTGCTCTTCTCGTATCTCCCCTTCGACTACAAATTCGGAACATTTGACAACACAGACATACCCAAGCTGTCAGAAAAAATGCTGGGACTCAGCCTCAAAGAGTGCAGTTTCAAACTTTTCAGGGATGCAGCGCATGAATTCAAGGAGGCTGGATTGGAGATGAAAGAGGACAAAAGCGAGACAGGAAATCCGAAGATCATCGTCGTCAACGGCTCAAAAACAGTCGAGTACCCGCTCAATAAGAACTATGCGTTCGTAAACGGAAAAAAAGTCAAGTTCAGTGCTGGACAAGCTATTTTCACCGGCAGAAAATGGTATCTGCCAGAGGAAGCAGTAAGCTTGGCTAAGAATTGAAGCGTAAGAACAGCAGATCTCCCCAAAATCTCGGAGTCGCTTCCGGCATCGAATCATAATTATAGCAGAACGGGTCCGATTTCTATCGCTGTTCCGCACGATCCCTTCGCACGGAATACGGATTCAGTAAACGAACGTAGTTTACTGAAAACGTGCCTTGATACTGCGCAGTTGCGGAGCTAGATTGTTCCACTATGTTTTTTTGCCGTATTCGCAGAGGCGCTAGTTTGACTGTCAGGAAGGATTCATCTGGAAATGATGAGTGACGAAAAAAAAACGAAGCTGGGCGAGCTCCTCGATCAGAGCATTGCGCTTGAATACAATGCGCTCAGGCTCTATATGCTCTTCGCCGAACTCTATCCCGAAGACAGAGTATTCTGGAAGCGGATATCCCAGGAAGAAATGTTTCACGCCGAACTCCTCGAAGGACTGCGACCACCGCTCAAAGCCAACGCCCTTCCTGATGACATGCTCTCCGACAACTTGGCAGAACTCAAAGAATCAAACACCGACATCTCCGAGGCTATTGAAATATTTGCAAAGGACAAACCAAACAGGGAGGACGCGTTCAATTACGCGCTTGCCCTGGAAACAACCGGCTCCGAGCTGATCTTTCAAAAGATTGTGACGAGAAGCTCGGACAAAAAAATCGAGAAGGCCTTCAAGTCTCTCGCCGGATTCTGCAAAGACCACGCGAAACGAATCCGCACCTGGATGAGAACAAACAAACTCCTGGTCAAACACACTCCATTTCCATCATCAAAAATCGAAAGCCAAAGCGATTCAAAAAACATCAGCGACCCAAGCCCCCAAAAGATCAAAACCGAAAGGAAGCCCCAATGAACATAGAATCTTTCCTCCTTTGCGATGCCGCTACCGATTCCAACGGAAAATTGAATGTGCTCGGTGCCTTCGACACCCTTTTCGCCAAGGAAACTCCCGTCCAGCACCCATACTGCTGTATCGCCCTGAGACTGCGCTTCTCCAAATTCGAGGAGGGAAACCACAAGGTGAGAATCAACTTCACCGATGAAGATGGAAAAAGCGCTCTCCCTGGAATTGATGGAAGCCTCAATATAAAAATAGCCGACAATCTCTTCTCATCCGTAGTAAATCTTGTCTTCAATCTGCAGAGGATAAAATTCGATAAGTTCGGTGAATTCTCACTATCCCTAAGCATTGACGACAAGCAGATTGCGCAGTTGCCACTCTACCTTAGAAGGATCGCCAAGTCCGCATGAAGATAAAAGTTTCAAAAAGTTCCATAAAAGGATCCTTTGTCGTTCCAGGCTCGAAGTCGCACACTATAAGGGCTGTCGCATTCGCAAGCCTGGCAGATGGCGAATCCTCCATATTCAATCCGCTTCTTTCCGAAGACGCTGCTTCGGCCTTGTCAGCTTCAGCCGCCTTCGGCTCAAGAATCATAAAGGAAGATCACATCTGGAAAATCTCGGGACACCCCCCTTCTCAGCAAATTCCACAAAGTTTCATTGACATGGGCAATTCGGGGACATCCCTAAGAATCTTCAGCGGAATTGCCGCCCTGTCCAACTCGGAAATTGTCTTCGACGGAGACAAATCCCTGAGAACACGTCCAATGTCCCCGCTTCTTGGTGCACTCGAAAAACTCGGAGCCAGAACAAGTTCAAAAAACGGATTTTGCCCAATTTCGGTGAGAGGATCTGTAAAAGGCGGAAAAATAAGCATCGAATGTAAATCTTCCCAATTTCTGAGCTCCCTCCTGATCTGCCTCCCGCTCGCAGAGGGCGACAGCGAAATTACAGCGACTATTCTGAACGAAATCCCCTATGTCGAAATCACAATTGACTGGCTGAAAAGCTTTGGAATCCGCTTCGAGGCATCGGAAGATCTCATGAACTTCAAAATAAAAGGCGGACAATCCTATTCGCCATTCACGCGATCCATGCCCGGGGATTTTTCAACCGCAACATTCCCCCTTGTGGCGGCGGCTGTCTCCGGAGGCGATGTTAAAATCTACAATTTGGACTTCTCCGACAGGCAGGGAGACAAGGAAGTCTTTAAGATGATCGAGTCAATGGGGACAAAAATATCCCGGCACCAGGATCATGTCCACGTAAGTTCCGGAAACGAATTCAAAGGAGGCGACTTCGATTTGAATTCAACGCCGGACGCCCTTCCCGCAATGGCTGTCGCCGCATGCTTCGCAAAGGGCGAGACCAGGCTCAGAAACGTTGCACAGGCAAGGATCAAGGAGACAGACAGAATAGCCTGCATGACCTGCGAACTTCGCAAAATGGGAGCCTATATTCAGGAATTCGAGGACGGAATGCTGATAAAAAATTCCTCTCTTCACGGAACGCAACTGGAAAGCTACGCAGATCACCGCATTGCAATGTCTCTGACAATCGCAGCAATGAACGCCAGTGGCGAATCCATCATAAACGAAGCAGAATCGGCATCCGTAACCTATCCTGATTTCATAAGGGACTTCACAAACGCAGGCGCAAAAATTCAAATCCTTGCAGAATGAGCCAATTGGCGTATTTCTCAAGGAGCTGTCAAGGACAGTTTTTAGCTTTATTCGCTGGACGATTGATGA
>DYRX01000259.1 GCA_020718525.1 Victivallis vadensis | reverse complement strand
CTAATCTGAATTATTAAAGAGACATGGTATCGTTATTTAGGAAACAGGACACTAGGACAGTACCATATGCTCCGGGATCTCTATTTTTCCGCTGGAATTAGCAGAATTAAATGGTAAATGTATCCCCACATGAATGACATTGCAAAAAAAATAAGCGACAATCAGGGGGACGATCTGCCGCCCATGGGCAGAAAGATCCTGCTCGAGCTCGCATATGACGGAACTGACTATATTGGCTGGCAGGTTCAGACGCATGGAGAAAGCGTCCAGTCAGCTTTTGAATCCAGAATCTCGAAAATCTATGCAGGGAGCAAGATAAAGGCGGAGTCGAGCGGAAGAACAGATGCGGGAGTTCATGCCCTCGCACAAGCAATCTCCTTCATGCCCCCGGAAAGTCCGCGGATCGCTCTCGACAAGCTTCAGCGATCGCTGAACAGAATGCTTCCACCCTCAATCAGAGTCATCTCAGCGAAGACCGCTCCTGAAGGATTCCACGCAAGATTCTCGGCGTCCGCCAAGGCATATTGCTATGTGATCAATACCGCTGTGGAAGATCCCTTCACCGGAAGATGGTCCTGGCATCTGCCCTCGTTCTCGAAAATCTGCGAAGTTCGCAAGGCCGCCGCATTTCTCGTTGGAACTCACGACTTCAGCTCGTTCACGGTCGAGAGAAAGGACAGGGAAGATGCAGTCAGAACCATCCACAGAATCACAGTGCGCAGATTTGGGAAGCTGATCTGCGTATGCTTCATAGGGGACGGTTTCCTATACAAGATGGTGAGGAGCATGGTCGGAAGCCTGGCGTTCGTCGGAAGAGGCGTCATTCCGCCGGATGAAATCCAGACCATCTTGTCTGCCAAAGACCGCAGAAAATGCTACGACACCGCTCCCGCCAAAGGACTCTTTCTTGTAAAAGTCTTCTATGGAAAAAGCGACTGGAAGCGCTTCTCCCTCAAAACCGCGCCATTCCATGGGCAGACACTTCGCTGAAATTTCGTGTCACATGAGGGATCTGCAATGGACTTTCGCACGCGGAATCTTTTTCCGGATAATATCAAAATATTAGCCATGCGCCTGTAAATTTCAGATGACATGGGCTATAGTAGCCCCTTCGATTGATGGCAAATAAAAAATGTGTCAATGAAATTCAGGGATCGCAAATTTATGGATGAATCTGAAAGATGCATGAAGCCTGGTCTCTTCCCGGCTTTTTCCGCGGCGCTCCTTTTCCTCGTGTCAGGCGTTTTAATCGCGCTTCTCCTGTCCTCCTGCAATTCAGAGGCTTCTATCAACGTTGACAATCTTGCGCGTCTCAAGGAGGGCATGAGCAAGCAGGAAGTGCTTGCCGTAATGGGACAGCCCCTTGTCAACGAGAAATACAACACGGAGAACGTATGGTTCTACTATACCGAATCGAAGTGGTCCGACGGAAGCAGGACCAGCGACGAGTGCAGTCCGCTGGTATTTGAGGACGGCAAGCTTATCGGCTGGGGGCAGGCGTTCTACAAGAAATACGTTCAGAAGAGCTGGTGACGGCGAAATAAAAACCACCAATGCAACGGAGAGTTTTCTATGGAAATAAAATTCAAGTCCTTCGGTGCCGCCAGGGAAGTCACGGGCTCCTGCCATATGCTGGACTGCGATGGGCACAAGGTCCTCATTGACTGCGGGATGTTTCAGGGAAAACGGATTCCCTCCGAAGAGAAGAACAGGATATTTCAGTTTGATCCTGCCGAGGTGGAGTCCGCAATACTGACGCATGCGCATTGCGACCATTCCTGCAGACTGCCCTATCTGGTGATGAAGGGCTTCCGCGGAAACATCTACGCCACGCCCGCCACCCGCGACATCGCCGGTCTGATTATGGCTGACACCGCCCACATCCAGCAGAAGGATGCCGAATGGCTCAGCAAAAAAAAGGGGGCGACAATCTTCGATCCTCTCTTTGGTATAAAGGACGTCCTCAACTGCCTCAACAGCTTCGTCACCATAAGCTACGGAAGGAAGTTCCACATCTCCGATTCGCTCGGATGCACCTTCTACAATGCTGGGCACATCCTGGGATCCTCGACTCTCCTCCTCGACTGTCCGGGAAACATCAGAATCGGCTTTTCCGGGGATCTCGGCAGACATGGAACCCCGATAATCCATGATCCCGAATATCTGCCGCCGCTCGACTATTTCGTCTGCGAAGCGACCTACGGCGACAAGCTTCACGATCCGATCGAGGACGCATGCAGGCAGTTGGCCGACGCCATACGCGAAACGGTCAACAAGGGCGGCAAGCTCATCATCCCAGCATTCGCTGTCGAAAGAACGCAGGACATAATCTACTACCTGCATCTCCTGCTTGATCAGCGGAAGATTCCGAAGATAGAAATTTTTGTTGACAGCCCCATGGCATTCAATGCGACAAGCATATTCAGGGTCCACCAGGAATGCTACGACGAGAAAGTGCATGAGCAGTTCATCGTCCAGAACAAAAATCCTTTCGGCTTCGAGAATCTCCACTACACGACGAATGTGAACGAATCCAAGAAGATCAACGAATACAAGGAGCCCTGCATAATCATTTCGAGCAGTGGAATGTGCGAGGCCGGCAGAATTCTGCACCATCTTAGAAACAACATAGAGGATCCGCGCAACACGATACTGATCGTCGGCTACATGGCAGAGGACACGCTGGGAAGGCGCCTGGTCGAGAGGGAGCCGGAAGTCAAGATTTTCGGACAGCCCTACAAACTGCGTGCGAAAGTCAAAATATTGAACACCTTCAGCGCCCACGCCGACTACAAGGACATCATGGATTTTGTCGCCCACCTCGATCTGGAAAGGCTTAAGCGGGTCTATCTGATACACGGCGAGGACGACGCCCTCGAAGGTATGAAGACACGCCTGCTTGGAATGGGCGTCAAGGATGTCCAGGTCGTCGAACCGATGAAAGAATACATTGTAACCAATTCAGCATCATAAACATATAAAACATGGAGCATGATATGGATTCGAAATTCGACCTCTGCGTCATTGGTGCCGGTCCTGGCGGCTATCTCGCCGCGATTCTCGCAGGCAGAGCAGGACTGAAAACATTGCTTGTTGAAAAGGACTATCTTGGAGGCACCTGCCTCAACTGGGGTTGCATTCCTACCAAGACGCTGATAGCCTCGGCTGAACTGCTCTCGAAGTGCAGACATGCCGCCGATTTTGGAGTCAAGCTCGACTGCGCTCCGGCACCGGACTGGGATGCGATGCTCCGCCGGAAGGAGAAGGTCATTTCCACATTGCGCAACGGCATCTCCGCCCTGCTTGAAAACGCCAAGGTCGAGAAGGCGATAGGAATTGCGAAATTCGCAAGCCGCAAGAGCATATTGCTGAGTGCGGAGAATGATCCGGCACCCAGGGAGATTTTCGCCGACAAGTTCATCATTGCAAGCGGTTCGGAGTCTCTCATTCCGCCCTTCATCCCCAAGCATGAGAGAATCCTCAGCTCGACGGAACTGCTCAACATAAGGGAGATTCCCACTTCAATGCTGATTCTTGGCGGCGGCGTGATCGGCTGTGAATTCGCCTGCCTCTTTGCCGAGCTGGGCTCGAAAGTGACAGTCGTAGAAATGATGCCGCAAATACTCCCGACTGCCGACGAGGAGCTCGCCAAAACCCTTTCGAGAGAAATGAAGAAGAAGGGTGTCAAGCTCCTGACGGGAGTCAAAATGGAGAATATCCGCGCCGAAGGCGAGAAGATCGCCGCCGAAGCTGGCGGAGAAAAGCTTTCCGCGGACTATCTCCTTGTCTCGATTGGGCGCCGTCCGATGACTGATTTTCTCAATCTCCAGGCGGCAGGAGTAAAAACAGATCAGAAAGGCTGGATTCCTGTTGACAGCCGCTGCAGGACCAATGTGCCTGGGATCTATGCCATCGGCGATGTGACAGGCAGAATTCAGCTCGCCCACATGGCTTCCGCCATGGGACATGCCGCCGCCTCTGAGGTCGCTGGGAAAAAATGCGAATTCAGCGACGCACTCATACCGTCCTGCATTTTCACAAATCCTGAGATTGCAAGCATCGGTCTGAGCGAAAAGCAGTGCAAGGATTCGGGAATCGGATACAATGTCGGAAAATTTCCATTCGGCGCTCTCGGCAAGGCAATGGCGATAAACGAGACCGCAGGCTTCTGCAAGATACTTTCGGCAAAGGACACGGACCAGGTTTTGGGAGTCCACATCATTGGACCACATGCGACAGATTTGATCTCGGAGGCGGCGGCGATGATGAACTTGGAGGCGAGCTCGGAGGAGATCGGAAAAGTCGTCCATCCGCATCCGACTCTCAGTGAGGCGATCATGGAGGCGGCGCACGCTGTCCACGGAAAATCCGCGCATGTGATGGTGAAATAGACAGCCTGCCAAACGAAAAAAGGAGCTTGTCATGGCATTGATAGAATGCAATTTCTTTTCTGAATCGCTCGGGCTTTCCTGCTCCATGAATGTGATTCTTCCGCAGAACACAAAATCCCAGATTGGCATGGAAGGCAAGGCGGTGAATGAAAACGCACCCGTCCTTTATCTCCTGCACGGGCTCTCGGACGACCACAGCATCTGGCTCCGCAGAACTTCAGTCGAGCGCTATGTGTCGGAGCTTGGACTGGCTGTTGTGATGCCTGCAGTCGCCAGAAGCTTCTACTGCGACATGAAGCACGGACTGAAATACTGGAGCTTCATAAGCGATGAACTTCCGAAAATAGTCCAGTCCTTCTTTCACGTCTCGCCAAGACGTGAGGACAATTTCGTCGCCGGGCTCTCGATGGGTGGATACGGAGCATTCAAGCTGGCAATGGCAAAGCCGGAAAACTATGCCGCCGCAATCAGCCTCTCCGGTGCGCTCGACGCAGAAAAACGCGTAAAAGTCTGGAAAAGCCAAGAGATGACCGACATCTTCGGAGACAAAGTCACCGGCACCGAAAACGACCTCTTTCATCTCGCAAAAAAAGTTTCAAAGCTGGATTCCGGACAGATTCCCGCACTATTCCAGTCCTGCGGCACGGAAGACTTTCTCATTGACGAGAACAGAGCCTTCAAAAAGCATGCCGACAAGCTCGGACTAAAAATAGACTACGAGGAAAAGCCGGGAGTTCACGACTGGGCCTACTGGGACAAGGCAATTGTGAGATCCCTCCAGTGGCTGGTCCGCAAGAAACTGCTAGACATTCCAAAAAATCCCAGATGAGAATGCATCCGGTTCTGCTCTGGACTCCATGCGCAACAAATCCGTCCTTAAGATAGGGCTGTTGGAAAGCTGTTGGAGTTGTCCTCATTCAGATATTTGGGCGTATAAATAGCGATTATATTCAAAGCCATGGTGGAATTTATTAAAAAGTCAAGTAGCTTTTTCCCGATCTGCACAGATCTAGCTTTGACAAGGGCTTATGAAGTCAAGAAAAGCGGGACACTCGTGGATATCGCGCCCATGATTCCCTGGCCGACCAGTCCGATCCGGATGAATCGGTGGTACGCATCCATCTTTCGCCTTACGCTTCTGCGATATTCCTCGGTCTTGCAGTGGAGATGCTGATTTCCGTTCCTGCGTTTCAGCGGAGTCATCGAGGCCATCCAGAAGTTTTTCATGACTCTTATGACTTCCGCCGCGTCGCTCATCTAGTGTCCTGGGTCGCAAATAAGTTGAAATTAAACGTGAAGCATTTTGGATGGTCAGGCTGTTCGGATTCCGGTAAGGCGATGCCATTGCATCGTTGTCCGGATACGGACAGTCTGAACGCCGAAAGGCTCACGCCGCAGGGCGGTCATGCCTCTTTCCGCGCGGCCTTTGTCCCGCCGGGAAACGAGGATACCATCGTATCGCCTTATTTCAGAAAAAAGTGGATGCCGCCAGTTGATATGCGCATGGAATTGGCTAAGCTAAGAGGCGAATAGTCCGGTTCTATACGCACCAGAGCTCGCGGCTCTTTGAAATTGAGGAAGCGATGAAAATAGAAGAAGGCTCAAAGATATTTCTCACTGGCTCGTCTGGCGTCATCGGAAGCAGAATAGCCAGGCATCTGC
>DYRX01000555.1 GCA_020718525.1 Victivallis vadensis | reverse complement strand
ATTATTGCTGGAGATTCTTCTTTGGATCCGCTTGCATATTGCAGAGGGCGATAAGATCGTCAACGTGAGCAGTCGCAAGACATTCGACTGTGTCGGCGGCGCCATAGTAGAGTTTGACCTCGCCACTGTCTTCAAGAATCATCCCTCCTGGGAAAAGGACATGGCCGCGGAAGCCTTCAAGCTCATACTGCTCCTGCGGGAGCATCAGCGGCTTTCTGCAAATGCCTTTCACAATCCAGGGCTTTTCCAAATCTAGAAGCATGATGCCGACGCTGTATGTCTTGAACCAGTTTGGATGCCAGGCAGGCAATTCTCTGCTTGTGTCAATTGAAACTGCATGAAATGCGGTCAGCCATCCCTGGGCTGTCTTCAGAGGCGGGGCGCCCGGACCTATTTTTGAGTTTGCCCAAGGTACCTGCTCGGACCCGAGAACTAACTGCGAATTGCCCCAATAGACGCAGTCGGGCGAGTCCGAGAACCACAGATCAAAGCTCTCTGGCGCTCCTCGGCCATATATAGGAAACGGTCTTTCAAGGCGCATGAACTTGCCATTGAGCCTCTCAGGAAAAAGCACCATATTGCGGTTGTCTGGAGTGGAGAGACTGAGGACTTCCCATTTGTCAAGATCATCTGTTACTGCAATCCCACCCCTGATTCCGTGGGCGGTGTCCAATGCGAAGCAAAGATAGCAACGCCCTTCGACTATGCTTATCCTCGGATCATACGCCCGGCTTACTTCATGGTCATTCCATTCAATCCAAGGCTTTGAACGGACGCGCCAATCAATTCCGTCATCCGAAAATGCGACACCGATGTTTGTTCCCTTGAAATAGGCGGATCCGGGGGTTCCACCGTAGTCATTGCGGAATGCCATCACATATTTACCCTGCCATTTCGCGACACCAGCATTGAAGATCAGCGTGGACAGATACGGAATGTCCGACGATTTCAAAATAGGATTCCCGAAATACCTGCGCACTAAATCTGACATACTTTTCTCCTGACGATTTCAAACAGCGATCCCTTCCCTATATAATAGACCGTCAACTCTCAAGCTGCAAAGGTCCGTTTGTGTTCATTCGTAAGATTTATTTTAAATTTAACCGGCTACGCCGGGATGTTCTAAGACTCGCTATCGTTGTCGTAATCGGGTTCGTCAATGTACATCGTGTACGCTAACGTGAACCGCTCCGCTATGGACGTGAACCGCTCCGCTATGGACGTGAACCGCTCCGCTATGGACGTGAACTGATCTCTCCCGCTTCAATACCACTCGTTCACGTAATCGTTCACGT
>DYRX01000258.1 GCA_020718525.1 Victivallis vadensis | reverse complement strand
AACTAGAAATTTGCATGGTCTGAAAAAGGTGCGCGGTGCTGACATTACTCTCGCGCCTTTCTTTTGTGCTTCAGAGGTCTTTGCGATTTCCGGGCACAAATGAAAATGACTCGCCATCCAGAAAGCGAATTGTTCTCAGAATCAAGTTTTTTTATTGACGAATAGAATTTGTAAAATTATAAGGAAAAGGCAGATGAAAAGAATCGCATTGATCGCAAAAGCATAACGCGGCGGCTCCTGCGACAGCACGAAATGCCTCGATATAATCAAAATAGAGGTCGCCGCCTTTGTTGCTGTACAGCCTTGCTTCGGATGAAGAAGTTTCGCCGTTCTGGGAAAACAAAGACCAGCGAATGATTAGCTTGAGGACAACGCCGATTATGGCACCACCCTTTCCCACGGCATCGTAATTGACAAGAAGTCCGGGATGGGAACCATTGATTTCAGAACAGAAGAATCCAAAGAAATTTATCCGTGAAGCGACTTGACCCTTTTCTGCCAGCTCTCTTGCCTGTCGCATTGATGTGCCTGGTATTTCTCGTCTATTCAAACACATTTCAATGTCCGTTTGTTTTCGACGACACAATAATCTTGGAGAAGATAGCCTCAGCCAATCTTTACAGCGTTATTGCTGAACTTGGCTGGAGACCCTTGTCTAATCTTACACTGTTTGCCAATTACAAGCTGGGCGGGCGAAACGTGCTAGGCTACCACTTGTTTAACGTTTCGATCCATTGCATCAACGCGATACTCCTCTATTTACTTATATTCAAAACTTTAACGCTTCCAAAATTCGATGAGAACTTTTCAAAGCTTGAAAAGAGGCTCATAGCCTTTGCTGGATCAGCCATTTGGGGCGTTCATCCGCTTAACACTGAATCGGTCACATACATCGTGCAGAGAGGAGAGGCGCTTTGCATGACCTTCCTTCTTCTGTCGCTCCTTTTTCTGCTGGCAGGAGAAAACAGCTTATCCAGGAATTGGAGAAATCTGTTTTTCTTCCTCTCGGGATTCTCATGCCTACTGGGCTTCGGTGCGAAAGAAGCCATGATTTCAGCGCCATTTGTCATCATACTCTATGACTGGATATTTCTAAGTGACGGATGGCGTGATTTTCTGAGGAAAAGGGCTTTGTTTTACCTGATCGCGCTCATTTTACCAGCGACATTGGCATTCTTTTTTGGTCTGCTGTCCGGATATGTGTCGTCAGCATTTTTCACTGATTACGGGATAAGATCTTTCGAATATTTTATAAACCAGTCAAAGGTTGTCTGCCACTATCTCTCGCTGGCGGCATATCCGTCGGGACAATGCTTCGACTATTGCTGGCCGGTGGAGACATCTTATGCAAGGCTTCTGCCTTACGTGGCCGTGCTGGCGTTTCTTGCCGCGGCCGGGTTTTGGCTTGCATGCAGGAACATTTATATCGGATTCTGCGCCATCGCATTAGTGATACTGCTTGCTCCGAGATCAAGCTTTGCTCCACGGCCGGACTTGGCGGTCGAGCACAGGTTCTATGCCCCTCTTGCGGCGCTTGCATGCATAATTGTGTGCATATGCTACTTTACAATAAAAAAGATTTCTGAAAATCGCCTTCTCAAGCGGCGCAGAAAAATATTCTTTGCCGCCGCAGGCTCATTCCTGATCCTTGCGGCGATAATTGCATATGGAACTGCAACTTTCAACAGAAACTCAATTTACAAGACCGAGATGAGCCTTTGGCAAGACACGGCAAGAAAGGCTCCGACTAATCCGCGCGCCTTAAACTACCTCGGAATCGAATACTGCCGGAATGGCGATTTGAACAGGGCGGCGGAATCTTTTGTCCGTGCGCTTGAAATCCATCCCGATTATGATCTTGCCATGAACAATCTTGCAAATATTCTCGCCATGGACAGGCAGTTTGACAAAGCAATTGCCCTCTACAAGAAATCAATTCTTGCGTCATCGGGAAAGAAAAGCAGGACAATGCTCCAGTCTCTGCAAAACATGTCAAGGCTTTATGCAGAAAAGAAAGACTGGGAATCCCTTCTGAGATTATCCCAGTTCATCCTTGAACACTCCCCCGGCAATTCGAATGCCTCCTACATGCTTGGAAAGGCTTTCCTAAATATAGGCGAAGCAGATCAGGCGGCAGAATGTTTTGGCAAATTGGTGGATTCTCCTGCAACTAGAGAGCTTTTCTCTGAAAAAATCGCCGACGACATATCGCTCTGCTCTGACAGCGGGATTGCGTCAAGCATCCTCGAACACCTGCTCAATTCGTCTCCAGAATCGCCAGAATTCAATTATGAACGCGGCGTGGTTTTACTGAAAGAATCAAAACTCGACAAAGCCAAGCTTCACTTTGAAAAGACCTGCATGTCTTCAAACTTGAAACGGAAGGCGTATTCGCTGAACAATCTTGCAATAATAGCAAAAAGAGAAGCGAATATTGCAAGGGCGGAAGAACTTTTCAAGATGGCAATATCCGTCAACGACAATTACGCCGCCGCTCATTTCAACCTTGGAGTTCTGTTCCTGGAAAAAAAAGAGTATAAGAACGCGCTTGATCAATTGAGGATTGCTGAAAAACTTGCTCCAGGAGAGAATAACATAAAAAAAATAATCAAGCATCTTGAGGGAAAAAAACAGGATTGAACGTAGAAAACCTCGGTCTTTGTGGCCGCATCAGCGTTGTTTTCTCTCTCAGAAAATTGTGTTGCACTGTTCAGCATGACGAATAAACAAAGCATAAAACAAGATCACTGCAGGGCAAACCGGCTCTGAAATATTATTTTCCGTTCAAGTCTTGATTAGTTTTGTCTATTGCACTAAATTGTGGGGGTTGCTAACGTATTTGTTCTATGAGGTTCATTTGCTTTATCTGGCATTTGCCAAGGGGACAATATTCACACACAACGGGAGATGACGGTGAGAACAAAATCATTGAAGGCTGTATTCGTGTCCATGCTCTTCGCTGTCGGAGCATTACAGGCGCACGCACAGACGAAGATCGCATTTGCTCCGGACGACGACCTCGAAACGATCCGCCAGAAGATAAAGGACAACGGATACAATTTCACCGTGGGCGAGAGCTGGGTCTACAATCTCTCGAAGGCGGAAAAGGCGAAGATATTCCCCCTCAAACAGCTTCCACCTCCAGACCAGAGGACTATAGCTCCGTTCAGCGACTCCAGCCTCGGCGGAATGAAAAAGGCGCCCGCAAGCTTCGATTGGCGAAACTACAACGGACACAGCTACATAGGCGCAGTCAGAAATCAGGGAAGTCTTGGCTCCTGCTATTCATTCGGCGCAAATGCCTGCGCAGAAACCACTTACAATTATAAAAACGGGCTCTACGATGCAAACTGTGTTGACTTGTCCGAATCTTATCTTGTCTGGACGCTCGGATCTGCTTCACCCTACAGTGCGCATTTCGGTGGTGGAAATGGGGCCGACTACGAATACTATGAGCTGATGGCGCTTACTCTGGCAGGTCCGCCGGAAGGCGCAATCGGCATAGAGGGTGTCTGCTCGGAGACAAATTTCCCATACACGGAGACACAGCCAAGTTCCGCTGTCATCGAAGCGTCCAAACAGTTCCCGAGAATCCTTTACAAGACTTGGGGCAGGGTTTACCCGCAGAATTACGCAGACACGACCGAACAGATCAAAACAGCGATCAGTACCTATGGAACCGTTGACGCCGCAGTGCTTGTAGAGAATGCCTTCAGCTCCTACCAGAGCGGAGTGTACGAAGATTCCTACACAACTCCGACTGCTACACCATATTACTATTCCCAGTCAAATCATGCGATCGCCCTGGTCGGCTGGAGCGATGCGGATCAAGCCTGGATACTCAGAAACAGCTGGGGCTCGAACTGGGGCGAAAACGGCTACATGCGCATAAAGTATTTCAGCGCCGGCGTCAATTTCGCCGCATGCTACCTAGAAGCCCAAGGCGCGGCTGGACAGTATTCGATCAGTGGAACAATTTCCGGCGACACTCAATCCGGAGTGCTTGTGAGCATTTCAGGCGCAGGAAGCGCTTCAGCGACGAGCGACGCGAATGGAGCATTCTCCGTAACTGGTCTCGCTGATGGTGCCTACACCGTGACTCCGACAAAAAGCGGCTACGCATTCACTCCGGCAAACCGCTCTGTCACAATATCAGGCGGCAATCAGAGCTCGATCAATTTCACAGCCAGCCAATTCCAGACATGTTCTATTTCAGGAACGATAACATTGAACAATGGCGCGGCAGGCATGCCTTATGCGAATTTCGAAAAAAGGAATTCTTTTAAAGAAATCCCCTGCGACAATATCGGCTTCCAGAACAAATACGAAGTGGCAAGATACATTGACGAATCAGGCAAGCTTGTTTCAAAAGTCACAACTCCTGTCAAACCGCCGGAAATCAAAATGCCAGCAGTCTCCCTTCCCAAAAAAGATGCGAAAACTGGCACAAGCACCTTGGAAGTCCCCGCCTTCGACTGGACTTATGGCTGTACTGCGACATCAGCAGGAATGATGTTCGGATACTATGACAGAAACGGATATCCAAACATGTGGGCCGACGGGACCTGTCCCTTGGACAATTCACAATGGGGACATGCAACATATCCAGGCGTCACTTGCGGAGAATGCCCATTCATCGCCAGCCACAACGGCATAGCTGGTAGAGCGACAAAAGGCTTCGTTGACGACTACTGGGTTGACTACGGAAGCGAAGAAGATCCCTACTACGGCAATTGGACAGAGCATAGTCCCCAAGACTGCACTGGAGATTTCATGAGGACGGGGCAGTTCCATTCCTTCGGCAATTCTGACGGTGCCACAACATTGTACTACTACCCCAACGGAGATCCGTTTTCCTACACAGCTTATGGTGACGGCGACGGGACATATGGAATGGTCGCTTTTGTTCAATCAAAAGGATATTCTGTGACAGCCGCATTTACTCAGCCTATCCAAGGCAAAGGCTCTGATCCAAACAAGGGCTTCACTTTCGCCAATTTCCAGACCGAAATTGATGCAGGACATCCAGTGCTCATCCAAGTCCAGGGACACACGATGATAGGCGTCGGCTACAACACAGTCGGCGAAATCATTTACATCCATGACACATGGGACTACAGCTCCCATCAGATGACCTGGGGTGGCTCATACAGCCAGATGGAGCATTGGGGAGTGACAGTTTTGCGCTTGTCTGGCGGCGGTGGCGGCGGCGGTCTCGCAGGCGTCAGCGTCACTGATGGAACACGCAGCGACACAAGCGACGCAGACGGCAATTTCGAATTGACCGGAGTCCCGAGCGGAACATACGAAGTCATTCCAAACCTCCAGGGATACACCTTCATTCCGGAGAGCAGAAGCATCACTGTCGCAGGAGCGAATGTCATTGGATGTGATTTTACTGCGAATTTAGCAAATACATATACGATCACGGCGACAGCAGGTGCCAATGGCAGTATTGCCCCCAGCGGAGCCGTTTCAGTCAATCACGGATCGAAGCAGTCGTTCGCGATTACAGCATCAGCAGGCTACCGTGTCGCAGATGTCCTCGTTGACGCTGTCTCCGCAGGCGCAGTAACGACCTATACTTTCGAGAATGTCAGCGCCGCGCACACGATAGCCGCGAGTTTCGCAATCAACAGCTACACGCTGACCTACACTGCCGGAGCGAACGGCACTCTGACTGGTCAGACAAGTCAGACGGTGAATCATGGAGCAAGCGGCACGGCTGTCAATGCCAAAGCAAATGAGGGCTACCGCTTCGTTGACTGGAGCGACGGGAAAAAGGAAAACCCGCGCACAGACACGAACGTGACCGCCGACATCAAAGCGACTGCGAATTTCGCAATCAACACATATACGCTGACCTACACCGCCGGAGCGAACGGCACGATCATCGGGACAAGTCCCCAGACGGTGAACCACGGTGCGAATGGCGCAGAAGTCTCTGCAAAGCCGGACAGCGGCTACCGCTTCGTTGACTGGAGCGATGGAAGCATGGCAAATCCTCGAGTTGACAAGTATATAGTCAAGGACGTGAGCGTAACTGCGAATTTCGCAGAAAGCCATGCCATGCTGACCG